>DATGJU010000594.1:0-15265 GCA_035295045.1 Chthonomonadaceae bacterium | reverse complement strand
AAGCGCGTCGTGATCCGCACGCCGGATGGCGAGAAGCGCACCTACTACACGCTCGCGCAGCTTGAGACGATGCTTCCCGCTGACCGGTTTCTGCGCATCCACGACTCCTGCATCGTCAACCTGGAGCAGATCCGCGAACTGCACTCCCTGGGCAGCCACTCTTACGCGGTCAGCCTGATCGACGGGGCGCGGCTCCCGGTCAGCCGGTCCCGCTACCCCAAGCTACAGCGCCGACTCGGCCTGGCGTCCGTTCCAGGTACGTAGGCCGGAGCCCGGACGCTGTACGCGCAGCGAGATCCGACGGACCGGTGCTCGCTTCCATCGCCGCGCCATCTGGGCGTGGCGCTGCGCCGTTTATCGCCGGGAACAACCTCTACCGGTTGTCCGTCACAGTCTCCGAAGTTTCATCCAGGTCCAGCGAGCCGACAACATGAGCCCGACCAACGCAAGCGAAAACGAAGATACGGACATATTGACGCCGGCACAGGACAGTGCCGAAGATCGCCGGGAGGATGAAGAGGACCTCCAGTGCGCCCGCGAGGGGCTGCCCGCCAAGGAGGGTTCCTCCCAGTGGTGGAAGCACCTCGGCCCCGGCCTGATTACCGGCGCCGCAGATGACGATCCGTCCGGGATAGGCACGTACTCCGTCACCGGCGCGCAGTTCGGTTACGGCCTGTTGTGGCTGGTGCCGTTCTGCCTGCCGCTGATGATCGCTGTGCAGGAGATGTGCGGGCGCGTCGGCCTGATAACCGGCAAGGGGCTCGCCGCAGTAATCAAGCAGCACTATCCCAGGTGGCTGCTCTATGGCAGCGTTCTGCTGCTCGTCGGCGCGAACGTGGTCAACATCTATGCGGACCTGAACGTGATGGCGGCATCCGCGAAAATGCTGTTTCACGGGCCCTTCGTGCTATGGCTCGTCGTGATGACGCTGGCCATCGCCCTGGCGCAGATCTTTATCCCGTACCACCACTACGTGAAGGTATTGAAGTGGCTCTGCCTCGCGCTCGGCGCATACGTCGTTGTGGCGCTCCTGCCTTCGGTGCACAACGATTGGGCCGCGATAGCGCGCCACTCCGTGGTCCCCTCCTGGACTATGAAGCCGGCCTTCCTGCTGACGGTGGTCGGCTTCCTCGGCACCACGATCTCGCCGTACCTGTTCTTCTGGCAGGCCGGAGAGGAGGTGGAGGAGGAGATCGCGGAGGGCAAGGCCGACCGGCCCGGTCACCGAACCGAGCGTGTTTCCGACGATGAGGTCCGGAACCTCCGGGCGGACACGATGATAGGAATGTTCGCATCGCAGGCGGTCTGCTTCTTTATCATTATCTGCACGGCGGCAACCCTGCACGCGCACGGCAAGATCGACATCAATACGGCGCAGGATGCCGCCGAGGCGCTGCGCCCGCTCGGATCTGCGGCATACTGGCTCTTCACGCTGGGAATGCTCGGCACCGGTCTGCTCGCCATTCCCACCCTTGCGGGATCGGCGGCCTATGCGGTCTCCGAGACCTTCGGATGGCGGTACGGCCTCTACCGGCGCCTTCGGCGTGCCCGCGGTTTCTACCTCACGGTCGGAGCGACCACGGTGATTGGCGCGCTGCTCAACTTTGTCCACGCGCTCGATCCCGTCAAGGCGCTGCTCTATTCGGCGGTACTCAACGGCATCGTCGCAGTTCCGCTGCTGGTCGTGCTGATGCTCGTCTGCAATAACGCTAAAATCGTCAAGGAGCGGGTTAATGGCCCGCTGTCGAACCTTGTCGGGTGGCTCACCGTGGCGCTTATGGCTGGGGCGGCCGGGATAATGATATGGGCGCTTGCAACGGGAAAGGCCTGATGGTCGAATCGTTTTTCCGGGAGTGGCGGGCCTGTACGGTGATTTGGGGCGCCTTGCAGCGGCTGGCGCTCAGCCTCGCGCTGACCGCCGCCGCGCCGGCAGTCGCCAGGGCGCAGGACGCGGAAAAGCCCAAACCGGTGCAGACCCAGTCCGGCTCGCAGAATCCTCCTGCGAGCGCCGCCGAGCCGGAGCCTCGCTTCGATGTTGGCGGCGAGGCAACGGCCATCCTTCAGACCGTGCCCGCCTTTCACAGCCCGTACGCCGGCCAGAAGAGCCTCCCGGCGCGCGGTGAGACCGAGATTACCCAAACCTACTCGCTCTATTTGGGCGCGCGGCTGGCGAAGAACTTGGAAATCTACGCCGATCCCGAGCTGGCGCTGGGCCGCGGCGTCGGGAACGGCAGCGGCCTGGCCGCCTACCCGAACGGCGACGTCATCGGCCAGGGCGCGCTGCGTCCGGAGCCTTACTTGGCGCGCTACTTCGTCCGCTGGCGCGTGCCCATGCCGCATCTGCTTCACCACCCGGGCGGGGAATCCACGGCCGCCGAACAGACGGGGCGCGCGCCTAACATCATCGCAGGCACCATACCGGCGCATCGCCTCGTCGTCCAGGCGGGCAAGCTCGCGGCCAGCGATGTATTCGACGTGAACTCCTACGCGAACAATCCGCGCTCGCAGTTCCTGAACAACGCGTTCGGAAACAACCTCGCCTTCGACTACCCGCAGGAGACGCGCGGATACGACCTCGGCGCGACCGTCGCCTGGATCGACCCGGGGTTCGCCCTGAGAATTGGCACTTTCGCCGCGCCGACGGTGCCGGGCGGCCCGGATTTGGCCTATAACCTGAGGCGGAATCACGGAGAACAGGTCGAGGTGGAGCTGCATCCACGGCTGCTTCGCGCCGGGAAACCCCCGCTCATCGTCCGCCTGCTCGGATTTCGGGATACGGGAAGCATGGGCGCGTACCGCAGCGCCCTGGCCGCCCAGATGCCTGCCGCCGTGCCGAATATCGCCGCAGTTCGGCGGCAGGGCGCGATCAAATACGGTTTCGGCCTCAATTTCGAGCAGGCGCTTGCGGACGGCGGCGATACGGGAGTCTTCGGCCGGGTCGGCTGGAGCGACGGAGCGACCGAAACCTTCGCCTTTGCGGAGGCGGACACGACCCTGTCGGTCGGGCTTCAGCTCTCCGGAGCGCACTGGAAGCGCAAGAGCGACCGCGTGGGCTTCGCCATCGCGCAGAACGAGATAAGCGCCGCCCACGCCGACTACCTTGCCGCGGGCGGTATCGGTTTCGCGGTCGGCGATGGCGCGCTCCGCCGCGGCGCGGAGCGCGCGGCCGAGGTCTACTACTCGTGCCAGGTCGCGAGGCACTATACGGTATCGGTGAACTTACAGGAGATCGGAAACCCCGGCTACAACCGGGACCGCGGCCCGGTCTCGGTGTTCAGCCTTCGGGCGCGTGCGTCGTTCTAGCTGGCGAGCCAGGGGGCGTCTGGAAGTGGAATCGAGGCGCTCCACTGGTCGCGGACCCAACCGCCGTGGAGCGCCCCGGAGAAGGCAGGCTAGATTTCGGTCATAAGCGCACACTTCGTGGAGGCGCAGTAACGACCTTGCAGTACTGTTAGTTGCTGTCTACGCCCGGCTCGAACGTGCCGTGCCCGGTCGCGCTGCACGCCACCTTGAAGGTCGACGCCGAGCCGCTGCTTCCGTTCGCGATCGTGTACGAGCCAGCCAGCGGGCAGGTGGGAACCGAATTGAGGTCCGGCTCAAGAGTGGTGGAGACCGAGCCGACGTACGCGCTATAATCGGCGCTGGCGGCTTTCACGCGGGCCGCCTGGACGGCGTTCGCGATGGTCTGCATATTCGATCGGCACGTCTTCTTCTGGGAGTCGGCCACGGCGCTTAAGTAGAGCGGGATGGAGACCGCCATAAGTACTGCCAGGATGAGAACGACGACGAGTAGCTCGATGAGCGTGAATCCGCGACGAGCGCGGTGGTTTGGCCTCTTGGCTGATATCACAAGCGTACACCTCCGTAAGTAATCGCCCGCCTGTAATATGTATTCCGGCATTAAGGCCGCCGCAAGTCCCGCAAGATTACCAGTTTGCGGTCGCTCGGCGATCGCGTGCGCGCTCCGTCAGCGCCGGTCGGGACCGTATCACGTGCGGGTGCGCCAATTTGTCGGCTCATTTGGCTGTATGAGCCGTAGAATTGGTCGCTTCGGCTAGATTCGACCGGATTTGCGGCCGCCCCGCGTTATAATTCCCTATGGAAGCAGCCCGCCAGCGCTTCCACGCATTGCCCGCGGGGCGTGAATTCGGGACGGCTTCATTCTCCGCGGGCGTGCATCTCCTCATCGGCGCTTCTTCTGTTTGGAAAGCTTCTTCGTCTCGCTGTGCTTTGCGTCCTTCGGAACGATACTGATCGATCCGTCGACCTCCAGGACGGCCATCCGCAGTTCCGATAGGTCGCACACGCCGTGCGCGCGCATCGCCGCCAGGATCTGCTCCTCGGTGACCTGTTCATGCGCGAGATGGGATCGGATGAACTGGCCGTCGCTCGCGAGAAGCGTCGGGTCGCCGGCCACGCGATGAGACAGGCCCGGCAGGCGATCGAACGCGCGAGAGATCACCCAGCCGGCGCACAGCAGAGTGGCGGACGAGACCACGCCGACCAACAGGTGGCCGTCGCCGTTGGTCATCGCGTTCTGGACCGCGTTCGCAAGCAGCATGATGAGGGCCAAATCATAGACGCTGTACTGGCCGGCCTGGCGCTTGCCGAGCAGCCGCAGTCCGATCACAAGGGCCAGCAGAACGATGAGCGTCCGCACTGCGATCGCGGCCAGGAATCGGGGTCCTTCAGGCGGCATGCCGATCTCCTCAGGAGAGCCTTAGCGCCTTGTAGTGGCGCTTGGAGCGGTGGACCGCGGAGCCCGTAGGCACCACGCTTATGGAGCCGTCCACTTCAAGCACGCACATATGCGCCTCCTCCAGCTTGTCGATTCCATGCTCCCGCAGCGCCGTCATGATCTGCTCCCGAGTGATGCCCTCGCGCTGACACCGGGACTGCAGTATTTCGCCGTCGTTCACGATGAGGACCGGCTCGCCGACCATGAATTTCTCCAGCTTCTGGGAGCGCGCCATGGCATAGGTGAAAATGCGGTTTAATATGAGGAGCGTTGCCGCGGCGATGAGGCCGCCCACGAGCGAGTTATCGTTGCCGACCATCGCGTTCTGGACCGCATTCGCGAGCACGATGATGAGCACCAGATCGTAGATGTTCATTTGGCCGAGCTCGCGCTTGCCGAGCACGCGCAGGCCGACGACCAGGCAGATGTAGACGACGGCGGTCTTGCCGGCGATGGCCCAGGCATCGGCAGGAGTGTTCGGGTGGGTCAAGATATCGGACAACCAGTGCGGCATTTGAGATTCTCCGCTGATGATGGCGCCGGTCGAGGTCGATCGGCGAAGGAGGACTAACCGGCTTGAGTACCGTGCGCGCCATGTGGCTCGTCGCCTGGCATACGCTAACGATCTACGTTCTGCTGGTCGCCTTGTTCCGGCTGGCCAGGAGGCGGCAGCTCGCGCAGCTCAACGTCATTGACCTGGTGATCATTCTGGTCATGGGCAGCGCCGTCGAGACGGCGATGGTCGCCGGCGATACGTCGCTGCCGGCGGGCATCGTGTCCGCGGCGACGCTGCTCCTCACGAACCGCTGCATCGCCTGGATGCTCTCGCGTTCGCGGCGGTGGCGCCGCCTGATCGCCGGCGACCCGATCTTGCTCGTGCGCGAAGGTCAGTTCATCGAGAGCCACCTGCGCCGAACCGGCTTCTCGCATGACGACGTTTTGGAGGCGCTGCGCGAGCGCGAGATATGCGATCTTGCGGACGTCAAGTTCGCGGTCCTCGAGACCAACGGTGCGGTGACCGTGGTTCCGCGCGAAGCAGCGACACACCGTATCCGGTTCCGCGACCCGTCCGGCGATGCCCCGGGCCACGGTTCGGATTCTACGGCGCCGGCCGGATAGCCTGCCGAACGCCGCGTCACAGACGACAGGTGGTACAACTTGGCGGATGAGCGGCGAGCGACGGCGGCAAGGATACGCATGCGGCGATTTGCACCGAATCGGGTCATGGGATGGATTTGGCCGGCGGCCGGGCTTCTGGCCGGCGGTACGCTTGCGCTCTGCACGGCTGGTGCGGCGGCGCCGAACGGCGATCCCGTCGCAGCGCGGGCGGCGGCGCCGGACCGCGTGCCGCTCGGGCCGGTTCGACCGGCGCTGGACGGCAATCGCGGGCCGTTCAAGGTGGCGTTTACTGCCGACGGCTCACGCGCGCTCGTCACGGAGTTCGACGAGGGCGCGCTCGCAGTCATCGACCGCGCCTCCGGGCGGGTGGTGGCGCACGTACCGACCGGCGGGACGGAGCCAACCGGCGTCGCCGCTACCTCGGACGGCTCGACGGCAATCGTGACCAACAGTCTGAGCGGCTCCGTCGCCTTCGTCGATCTTCGGTCGCACAAGCAGACGGGTCAGACCGAGACGGCTCCCGCCGCAGGCGGCTCCGCGGCCCTCGGCAATCTCACGGCGCCAAAGGCCGAGACGATACCGCTGCCGGGCGCGCCCTGGGACGTCGTTCTGTCGCCGGACGGCCGGCGCGCCTACGTCTCGGTAAGCCAGCTCGATCAGATCGCCGTCTTCGACGTGGCGAGCCGCAGGGTGGTCGCTCACGTCCCGACCGGCAGAAGGCCGCGCTCGCTCGCCATCACGCCGGATGGCGCACGGCTCGCGGCGGGCTGCATGACCGCCGGCTCGATCACATTCGTCTCGACCCGCGATCTGGCCGTCATCGGGCAGGGCCGCACGCCTGCCGTCAACCTGCGCGGCGTCGCCCTGTTCGGGGATGGCCGCGACGCGTTCGCCGTGGCGCAGCGCGCGCAGAACGAGCGGCCGACCGAGACCGCGACCGGCATCTGGTCCAACCAGGCGTTCCTGCAGTCGCCCAACGGACCTCGCAACGGCATCCAGAACCTGTGGCTCGACCTGATGGGCAAGGACGTGGCGGACCCCGACTCGGTCGTGCTCGACGGCGACGAGACCCGGGCGTTCATTACGTGCAGCGGCGGCAACAGCGTCAACGTCGTGCCGGTTCGCGGCGACGGCGACACCGTCACGATCGAGCACGTCGGCGCGCAGCCGCGGGGCCTCGCGCTCACGCCGGACCGCAAGGAGCTCTGGGTGGCGAACCTGCTCGGCAACGACGTTGCGGTGATCGACGCGCGGACGCTGAAGATAACGCGGCGCGTGTCGCTCGGCCCGGCGACGCGCCGCGACCCCGCGCTGCTCGGCCGCTACCTGTTCGGCACGGCGGAGATCGTGAGCGGGAAGCAGTTCAGCTGCAATTCGTGCCACCCGGACGGCGGAACCGACGGAATATCCTGGAAGTTCGTCCACGTACACGACGCGCTGGGCAAGGAGATCGACCGGAATGTGAAGAGCCTGCGGGGCGGCATCGCGGACATGGCGCCCTACCGCTGGAGCGGCCACGAGCTGACGCTGGCGAAAATCATCGCGGCGGAGATACCGGGCCTTCTGCAGGGTCCGCCGCCGTCCGCGGTGGAAGTGCAGGCGATCGCGCGCTACGTCGGCTCGCTGCCGCTCGCGCCGAACCCGTATCGCGCTCCCGACGGCGCGCTCACCGAAGCGGCCGCGCGGGGCGAGGCGCTGTTCGAGGGAAAAGCGGGCTGCGCGGCCTGTCACGCCGGCCCGAAGGCCGGAGGCGGCGGCAAGCGCGCGTGGATCGGCACGACGCCGGAGGGCATCGATCTCGCGGTGCCGCACCTCGATGGCGTTTATGACACCGATCCGTACCTACACGATGGCAGCGCGTACACGTTGGAGGAGGTTTTTTCGAGCAGGAATCCGGGTAATCTGCATGGAAAGGCGCACGAGCTGTCTTCTGCGGAGATGAAAGAGCTGCTGGAATACGTAAGAGAGTTGTGAATTCGCGGCGCAGAAGCGCGTAATCATCTTTACCGATGCGCAATCGCCCGCTAATACGATGCGGTCGTCGCCTGCTGCGGCCCACACGGGCGAGGCCCGAGTGCCCAAATTCTGGGGAGTCCGTTTCCAGCCCCCATTCCCGGGCAAGAGGCCATTGGCGCTTGCCGGACGATCAGAGGAGAGGATTGAACCATGACGAGAGCAATCAAATTCGGTCTGGCGGCCGCGGCGGCCGCGACGCTTGCGGTGAGCGCGCTCGCGGCCGCGAAGGTCAAATCGGGCCTTGAGCCCGGAACCACGCCCGGCGCCTTCCAGGTCGTCGACGTGACGGGACCAAACAAGGGCAAGCAGCTTTGCTACCGCTGTCAGTATGGCGTCCAGCCCGTGATGGCCGCCTTCATCAATGGCGACGCCGTGAAGTCAGAGGCGCTCGTGGCCGACCTGCAGAAGATCGTGGACGCGCACAAGAAGCAGGGCCTCAAGAGCTTCGTCGTCTACATGAGCGGCCCGGGGGCCAAGGACGCAATTCTGAAGGTCGCGGCGGACAAGAAGACGACCATTCCGCTGGTCTTCCTGCCCAAGGGCACGAAGGAAGGGGACATCGCGGCCTACAAGATCAGCGACGGCGTGAAGAACACGGTGCTGCTGTGGCGCGGTCAGTCCGTGAAGGGCAACTTCGTGGACGTGGAGGCGAAGAGCCTCGGCCAGGTCGAGCAGGCCGTCGACGCGATGCTGAAGTAGGGGGCCTCGCAAGCCCTGGGCGGCGCCCCAAGAGTCCCACTCGCCTGCAGGCGCCCTCACCTCCTAAATCCCCCTCTCCCTCGAAAGGAGAGGGGGACCATCACCCAATCACCTCATCACCCCATCACGACATGCCGGTCTCGGTAGACGCCGCGGGGGAACAGCTCCAGCGCCAGGTCGGCCGGGATGTAGTGCCATGCGGTGCGAAAGCTGGTGCCGTCCGAAAGGTTGAGGTGCGCGCCGTGGAGCAGATTGGCGGAGAAGAGGACGACGGTGCCCGGTCCGCAGACCACGTCGACTGCCTGACTTTCGTCCACGGTCGCCCAGTTGCCGTGCGCCCAGTTTCCCCTGCCGGAGTCGTGCGGCACCAGCTCTCCGGTGCGGTGGCTGCCCGGCACGACCTGCAGGCAGCCGTTCGCTCGGTTCGTCGCCTCCAGGTAGATCGCGCAGCTCACCACCCGGTCGGAGTTGGTGCCGAAATAGTGATTGTCCTGGTGCCAACTCGTGGAGGTCGCGAGCGGGCCGAGCATCGGAAAGAACTTCGTTCCGAACACGTCGATTTCCGGCCCGATGAGGCCCTCGACGCAGCCCACCACCTCCGGCGCCCGCGCCAGCTCCAATGCCCGCGGATCCACCACTCCCACGCCCTGAATCTTGTGCAGCCTGCCCGGGATGGGGTGCTCGTCCGCGTCCTTCGCGAGGCTCCAGTGCGCGTCCGGCTCCGCGCGCGAGCGGCCCCGCTCCACAAGCTCGCGAAAGAGGCCCATCGCCCACTCCACGCGCCCGGGAGGGAGCAGGCCGTCGAGGATGAGGTATCCGTCCTCGCGGTATCGGCGGATCTGGTCGGCGGCATCGGCGGAGTCCCCTTTATCGAAATCGGCATGTCCAGGGATTGGCCGCGGGCGTGCTAGACTCCTTGTGGAAGGAACGCGCATGAGGGTCGTTTCGGTAAACGTCGGGCTGCCGCGGGAGGTGGACTATCGCGGCAATCGCTTCGCGACGGGCATCTACAAGGCGCCGGTCGAGGGACGGATCGCGGTGCGGCGGCTCAATCTCGACGGCGACAGGCAGGCCGATCTGACGGTGCACGGCGGCCCGGATAAGGCGGTCTACGCCTACCCGATCGAGCACTACCCCGCCTGGCGCGGCCTGCTGGGCGCGGACGATCTGCCGCCCGGCGCCTTTGGCGAGAACCTGACGGTGGAGGGCCTGACGGAGGGCGAGCTGAGCATCGGCGACCGCCTGCGGATCGGCAGCGCGGAGTTCGTCGTGACGCAGCCGCGCAGCCCCTGCTACAAGCTGGCAGCCAAGTTCGACAGGCAGAAGATCGTCCGCGAGATGCTGGAGAGCGGAATGAGCGGCTTCTATCTTTCGGTCGCGGTCGAGGGCGAGCTGGGCGCCGGCGACCCAGTCGAAATCGTCTCGCAAGACAGGCACGCGGTGCGCGTCGCCGAATTGAACGCGCTGCTGCTCGGCAAGTGGCAGGACCGTGCGCTGATGGAGCGCGCAGTACGCGTCAACGGGCTGGCGGCCGTCTGGCGAGAGATGATGGCGGAGCGGCTGCTAGGGTGAGCGAGAGCCGCGGCCGTATCCCCCCTCGAGGGATTTGAGCGCCGACTTCGTGCTGCTGGTTGCTTATTTGATCGAATGCGGAAGGCGTACGGCGCAGGAGATCGCGGCAAGTACGGGAATTCCAGTGGAGATCCTCGTGCGGTGGTGGAAACGGCACCGGAGCGCCGCAAATGCGCGCGACCGCGAGGCCCTCTCGCGTGCCACAGCGGCTGCGCTCGTTCGGCTGTAATAAGGACCACTCCCCGGCCTCCACGCTGGAGAGCGCGGCGGCAGCGGGCGCTGGCATCGGAGGGCTGGCGACCGGGCGGGGGCGAGCGCGAAGGGGTTTGGTTGGGCAAACTGCGAGGATTAGCGGCCCCTTCCCTGGCGAGCTTGAGAGCGGCCAGGGAAGGGACGGATGTCCGTGTGAGGGCGGCAGGCTATGGCTCCTAGAAGTGGACGGCCACCTGGGTCGTAAAGACGTTGGCGTTCAAGTTGCCGCCCGGCGCCGGTCCGCCGAACTGGGTGCCGAGGCCGAAGCCGTCGCCATTGTCCCGCACGCCGATCATCTGGTACGCGAACTTCAGCGTGGTGTCGCCGGTGAGGCGCACGCCGGCGCCGATCGTGATGTACTGCTCGATCGGCTTGGCTCGCATGCCGGAGGCGGATACCGCGCTGGACAGGTCGCGGAATACGCCCTCGTATTTGGCGCTGACGTCCACGTGCTTGCACGGCTGCCAGTTGACGCCGCACTCGCCGCGAAGGATGCTGGAGCCCATCGTCATCTCGCCGATGCCGGGCCGGTTCCGCGCGCCGTTAAGATAATCGCCTCCGACGTTCACGTTAAGCTTATCGCTAAACCTGTAGCCGACGCGCGCGAATGGACCCTGTACATTGGTCGGATTGTACCAGTTGCCGATCTTGTTCCAGTAGCCGGGCGCGGCGAACCGCGGGTCGATGTACTGGTACCCGCCCTGAATAATGACCGGCCCGGTGTTGTAGCCGGCGTTTATGTTAAACGCGTTATTATCGTCGTTGTTGCGGCCGTCCGGCTCGGTGAACGTGCGCTGCGTGACGCTCTTCGACGCCTCGCCGCTGACCATGAAGTGGCCGATCGGATTCAGCTTGAAGTTGGCGCCGTACACGACGACATTGCCGATCGGATTGCCGCCGAACGGAACGCCGTTCAGCGTGAATCCGCCGTTCGCTCCGCCGTTGGTCGAGGAGAAATCAAGCAGGGTGCCGGCGATCTCCCCGTACTTGAACAGGGGAATGCCGGCGTGGAGGCCGACTACCTGGCCCGGAGTCATGGATCCCGATGGATTCTGGAAGTCGAACGGGATGAGGCCGATGTTCCCCATTCCGAAGCGACCCTGGAAGAGCGGCGCGATGCTGGCGGTCGGCGCCGCCGATCCGACGAACGGCGTGTTGAGGCCGAATGTGGGCTGCGGAAAGCGGTCCCCGCCCTGGACGCTGCTAAAGGCGCCTCCGAACACCACCGAGTGCGCCCCGGTGTAGGTCGTGTCGATCGCAAAGCCGTCCTGGATGTAGCTGCCGTCGTCGTACCAGGGCGTGCTGAAGTAAGCGTCGTAATCCGGCCGGAGGTAGGTCAGCGGGGTAATCTGCTCGCGGAAGCGGCCGCACGTCAGCCGCGTGTGGACGTTGTTGCCGATCTTTCCGAGCGGGATCTGCAGGTTGGCCTCATACAGCGACGTGAACTGCGGCCCGCCGTTGTTCTGCGCCGCCGCGAACGGCGCGAGCGTGCCGCCGCGATACGCGAGATAGTTGCTCGTGACGAGGTCGCCGTTGAAACGCACGCCGCCGGGGAGGTTGGCGTGCGCCTCCAGGTGGAAGTCGTGCGGCGTGGCGATGTTGTCGAACAGGCTCGGGCTGGCCGGACGTCCTGCCCCGCTATAGTCCAGGAATGAGAAGCGCGACTGGTCCGAGCGCGTACCGACGAAAAAGTCGCCGTTGAACTGGATCATTCTGTCCAGCCGGCGATTGATCGCGTCGACTGCAGTTGAGAGCTTATCGAGCGTGGCGCCTACCGCTGCCATGTTCGCGCCGAGGGCGGTCAGATCGTTCTTGAATTCGCCGGCCAGCCGCCGCAGCTCGTCTACGGCCTCGGGCGGAATGCCGGCCGGTCCCATGGGGCCGGTGGGTCCGGTCGGGCCAGTGTCGCCCTTTTCGCCGGCCGGGCCTTTTTCGCCGGCCGCTCCCGTCGTGGGCCCGATCTTGTCCAGCGCGCGCTTCAGGGCCAGGGCGAACTCGTACCGCGTCAGGACCCGCTGGCCGCGGAAGAATCCGTCCGGATAGCCGACGATCACGCCCTTTTGCTGCAGATCGGTGACGGCCTGATACGCCCAGTGGTCGGGTTTTACGTCACTGAAGGGCTTTGCGTCCTGGGCTTTCGCCATCGAAGCCCAGGAGAGTGCGAGCAGGGTGAGGGACGCGCCCAGGAACGGGTGAGCCTTACGCATGGTTGACCTCCGAAAAGCTGCTGCCGGCGACATCGACCGGCGATCACTCGCGAGTAAGACTTGGCCTTGCTCTAAGCGCACATACGTGCTGACGAAGGATGGCGCGACGGAACGGACGATAGCTTCGGATGGAACGACCGCGCCCGCTTTCAACAGCCCGAAGCGCGCCCGTGTAATTGCCGGTCAGCATAGCATAACAGTAATACAGGTGTCAATAGGTTGGCCGGTAGGCTGCATGATCGGGTGATGGGGTGAGGAGCCGGCGATCGCCCTTGGGCGTGCGGTCACGTTAGCCCCTGCGGCTTCGGGGTGCGTGTCGCGCAAGGGACGGCAGGCCGGGCGCCGCGGGACGCGTTGGCTGCGCGGGCCGAGCAGCCCGTCAGTCTGTGCGGGGTTCTAGGACGCTCGCGGCGGAGCGGAATCTTGCGGCACTGGTCCGCGGCGAAGCCCGTCAGGCTGTGCGGGGCTTGAGGACCCTGCGAAGCTCCTGGAGCGGGTAGGTGTTGACAACGTCCTCGGGCGTAAGCCAGGCGCGCCGGGCCATGTAAAGGCCCCAGCGGAGCGAGCCGAGGCCGGTGGTAGAGTGGGCGTCGGCGTTCACCGTCAGCCGCGCGCCCTGCTGTTTGGCGCGGTGGGCGTACAGGTCGTTCAGGTCCATCCGGTCCGGCGAGGCGTTGATCTCCAGTACGGTCCCGGTGCGGACCGCGGCGGCGATAACAACCTCCATGTCGAGCGGGAAGGGCTCGCGCTTGCCTAGCAGGCGGCCGGTCGGGTGACCGAGTATGTGCAGATAGGGGCTCTCCAGCGCCCGGACCACCCGCGCCGTCATCGCGGCCTCGTCCTCCTTGTGCCGGATATGGACCGAGCCGACGACGATGTCCAGGCGCGCGAGCAGGTCCTCTTCGCAGTCGAGCGAGCCGTCCGCCAGGATGTCGGCCTCGATGCCGGTGAGCAGCGTGAAGCCGGCGGGCAGCTCCCTGCGCACGGCGGCGACCTCGTCGAGCTGCTCCAGCAGCCGCTCGCGCGAAAGCCCGTTGGCGATCTGCAGGCTATGCGAGTGGTCGGTGATGGCGAGATACTCGTAGCCGCGCGCGATAGCGGCCTCGGCCATTTGGCGCACCGAGGCTGTGCCGTCCGACCAGGTGGTGTGCTCGTGGAGCTGGCCCCGGAAATCGGCCTCCGTGACCAGGCGCGGCAGTGCATTCCGGCGGGCGGCCTCGATCTCGCCGCGCCCCTCGCGCAGCTCCGGCTCGATGTAGGGCAGGCCGAGGGCCGTGTAGACCTGCGCCTCGTCCTCGCCCTGGAACCGCTCCGCGCCGGTCTTCGCGTCGAACACGCCGTACTCGTTGATCTTGAGGCCCATACTTTCGGCCAGCTCGCGCAGCGCGATGTTGTGCGCCTGGCCGGAGGAGAAGTGGTGCAGCAGCGCGCCGAAATCCTCCGGCCGGCCGAGCCGCACGTCCAGGTGCATGCCGATGTCGGTCATCGCGGCCACCTTCGCGCGGCCCGATTCCATCACCTCGGTAACGCCGGAGAGGCCCGCGACGGCCTTCTCCGTCGCCGCCGGGTCGTTGGTTGCCACCACGATGTCCAGGTCGCCGACGGTATCGCGATGCCGCCGCGCCGAACCGGCCGCCTCCGCGCGCACGACCTCGGGCCGAGCCGCCAGCTCCGCGGCGAGCCGCTCCACGTAAGGCAGCGCCGTCCAGAGCGGCAGCCTCTCGCTGAGCCGGCGGCCGCGATTGATGGCCTCCAGCAGCTTCTTCTCCTTCGCGGCCCCAAAGCCGGGCGCGGTCTGTATGCGCCCCTCCTTCGCGGCCGCCTCCGCCTCTTCCACCGACTTGACGCCGGCGCTCTCCCAGAGCGCCCTGGCGGTCTTCGGCCCGATGCCCGGCACGGCGGCCAGCTTCAGCACGCCCGGCGGCACGGCGTTCTTGATCTGCTCATAGAGCTTCGTGGTGCCCTTCGTGAGGAAGTCGCGAGTCTTGGCCGTGATCGCCTCGCCGAAGCCGGGGATCTCCTCCAGCTCGCCGCGCCTCTCGATCTCGTCCAGCGGCTCTACCAGCCGCTCGATCGCCTCGACGGCGTTCCGATAGGCGCGCACCTTGAACGGGTTCTCGCCCTGAACCTCCAGCGTGTCCGCGATCTGCTGAAAGCGCTGCGCGACCTCATGGTTGGTCATAGTCCTTATCCCCGGGGCGCGCCGCCGCCGACCCTCCCATGCGGGTCCAGCGACACCCCCTGAATCCCCACACGGGACGACGGTCCTCTCCCGGACAGTCGCAAGCTTCCTGGAAGACCTCGCCCCCTAAATCCCCCTCTGCCGGACGGTCGCAAGCGACCTGTGAGACGGGACCTACTGTGTCCTGGCATCCGTCAGACAGGCTTGCCTGCCACTCGTCGCAGGTAGGTCTCCTCGTATATGATCTTGATTATAGCCAGCAGCGGTATCGCGAGCAGCAGGCCGATCGGGCCGGTGAGCGTGCCCATGACGACCACGGTGAACAGAACCGGGACCGGGTGCAGCTCCATGGCGGTCGACATGATGCGCGGCACCAGGATGTTTCCCTCGATCTGCTGGATCGCGATGAACAGAAGCACCACCCAGAGCGCCTTGAGCGGGTCGTTCGCGAGCATCACCAGCAGGGGCGGGATGCAGGAG
>DATGJU010000593.1:0-4420 GCA_035295045.1 Chthonomonadaceae bacterium | reverse complement strand
CCTGGGCGTCCTGCTGGCGCTCGTCGCCGCGCCGCTCGTCGCGCTCTATCTCTACCGGACGCCCGCCGGCTTCGGGCTTCGGGTCGTGGGCCAGAACGCGGAGGCGGCGCGGACCGCTAGGCTCCCCATCGATCGGCTTCGCGTTCAGGCGATGCTCGTGTCCGGGGGGCTGTGCGGCCTCGCGGGCGGTATCGAGCTGCTCGGCGTCACCGGCCGGCTCGGCCGCGACTTCTCGCCCGGCTGGGGATACACGGCCATTCCGGTCGCGCTCCTTGGCGGCCTCGCGCCGGGCGGGACGCTCCTGGCATCGCTCTTTTTCGGCGCGCTGGCGGCCGGCCTCGACAATGCGCAGCGCACGGTCGGCGTTCCCTCTTACGTCGCCTACGTGGTGCAGGCGGCGACGGTCCTCGCGATCGTGGCCGGACGCGCATGGCGCCGGCGGAATTCGGACGCGGAGGCCGACTGATGCCCGACCTGACCGCGCTCGCCGGGACCCTGCAGCAGACGCTGACGATGGCGACGCCGCTGCTTCTCGCGGCGCTCGGCGAAAACGTGACACAACGCTCAGGCGTGGTAAACGTAGGTATAGAGGGCACGATGCTCGGCGGGGCCTTCTGCGCGACGCTGGTCACGCTCGCGACGGGAAGCCCGGCGCTCGGCGTGGCGGCAGGCGCGCTGGCCGGAACGCTCGTGGCCGCGCTGTTCGCCGCGATCGCCGTGCGGATGACGGCCAACCAGGTCGTCGTCGGCATCGTAATCAACCTGCTCGCGCAGGGCGTCACGGGGACACTCTACGAGCGGCTGTTCGGCCGGCGCGAGAGCGGCCTCAGCACGGCGGCGCTGCCGCACCTCCTCGGCGACCAGAACGCGCTGTTCCTGTTCGCGGTGGCGGCGGCCCCACTCGCCTGGTATTGGCTGGCTCGAACAAAGGGCGGACTCCAGCTTCGCGCGTGCGGCGAAGAGCCGGCCGCTGCCGAGGCCGCCGGCTTGAACGTACTATGGATAAGGACGGCCGCGGCGCTCTTCGGCGGCGCAATGGCCGGAGTGGCGGGCGCGTCGCTCTCAGTCGGCGCAAGCAATACGTTTATACCTAATATGACGGCGGGCCGCGGCTTCATCGCGCTCGCGATCGTTACCGCCGGACGCTGGAATCCGTTGGGATGCCTCTGCGCCGCGCTGATATTCGGCCTGGCGGACGCGCTGCAGTACAGGGGCCAGTCGCTAGGCATCCAGGCGCCCAAGGACATGCTGCTCGCCCTGCCCTACATCGCCACGCTGGCGATACTGGCCGCCGGTTACGGCACGGGGTCCGGCCCGGCCGCGCTCGGCAGGCCCTTCCGCAAGGCGTAGCGCGCTCGTCGCCTGGTGTCGGCAAGCGACGAGGCCCGCGCCACCTCGCTGCAGCGGGCGGGCGCGGAGGTCCGCCGCACCGTTGGCGAGGCCGGCGCCCAGGCCCGGTAAGGGGAAGCGATTTTATGCTGACAATGACGCGACGCGTGACTTTCAGCGCGGGCAAGGTGGACTGGACTGCGCTGGACGGCTTCGAGGGCGGGCCGGAGCCTGTGCAGCCGTACGGCCACAACTACGTGGTGGACGTGACACTGAGCGGCGAGATCGATCCGCGGACCGGGATCATCGTGAACATCAAGGAGATCGACCGGATCGTACGCGAGCGCGTCGTCGATCGGCTGCACAAGAAGCTGATCCACGTACAGGCGCCGGAGTTCTGCATGCGGCCGGTATCGCCGGAGAGCCTGGCGGTCTGGATCGCCGGCGCGCTGCGGGCGCACATGCCGGAGGAGGCGAAACTGGTCTCCGTGCGCGTCGAGGAGACGCCGGAGCAGTCCGCGGAATGGAGGGACGCGCGGTCGGACATGGATAACCCGAGTAACCAACCGTTCGCGCGAGCCGCGGGCGACGCGGCTCCGTCCGGATCCGGCCGGCCAGACCGATCGAGCGACCGGGCAGGCGACCCGGCCGCCGAACAGGCCCGCGTTTCCGCAGCCGACCGATCGGTGGGTAACGTATTGCGTGCGACGCGAGTCTACGAATTCGCGGCGTCTCACCGGCTGCACAGCGACCGGCTCTCGGCCGAGGAGAATCGCGAGCTGTTCGGAAAGTGCAACTACGAGAGCGGCCATGGGCATAACTACATCCTTGAGGTTACGGTCGAAGGGCCGATCGACGAGCAGAGCGGTCGCGTGATCGACCCGGACGAGCTCGACGCGATCGTCAACCGGGAGGTCGTGGACCGTTACGATCATCGCCACTTCAACATCGACATCCCGGAGTTTCAAGGCTTGATCCCGTCGACGGAGATGGTTACAAAGGTGGTGTGGGACCGGCTGGCGGGCAAAATTCCGACGCCCGCGCGGCTGGCAAGCGTGCTCATTCGCGAGACGGCGCGCAACATATTCGAATATCGCGGAGAGGCATAGCAGTTAATGGAATCTCGATTGGACGCGGCGTACCGGACCGTTCTGGAAGAGCTGGGCGAGGATCCGGCTCGCGAAGGGCTCGTAAAGACGCCGCACCGTGCCGCCGAGGCGATGCGGTTTATCACGAGCGGCTACGCGCAGGACGTGCGCAGCGTGGTCAACGGCGCGATCTTCGAAGAGGCCGCCGACGATATGATCATGTGCCGCAATATCGAGTTCTTCTCGATGTGCGAGCACCACCTGTTCCCGTTCTTCGGCCACACCCATATCGCGTACATCCCGAACGGGAAGATCATCGGGCTTTCGAAGCTGGCGCGCATCACCGACATGTTCGCGCGGCGCCTGCAGGTCCAGGAGCGGATGACCGTCCAGATCGCCGAAGCCATTCAGGAGGTGCTGCAGCCGCTGGGCGTCGGCGTGGTGATCGAGGCGAAGCACATGTGCATGATGGCGCGCGGCGTCGAGAAGAAGGCGAGCGACATGGTGACCAGCCACGTCCTCGGCTCTTTCCGTACCGACCGCGCCACGCGCGCCGAGTTCATGAACCTGCTCGGCAAGCCGCCCTGCGGATCGTAGTGTCTGCGCGCCGCGTGACGACGCGCCGCGTCGGGCCGTGGGTGGCAAGGGATTCCGAATTCGCCCGCTGCAGGAGCGCTTGCGGGCGCCGAGCGACCGGTCCCTGTGATAAGAGCCCCCCGCAAATCACGGCGCTGATCGAGGAGTCCGGCGCGAAGGAGGAGTGAGCAATTGCGCGTCCGAAGGCGATCACGGGTCGCAGTCATCGCAGGAATGCTGATCGGCGGAGCAGGAGCCGCCCTCGCGTGGCTGCCCGCGGCCCATGTTCGAACTCGCGTGCGTGGAAGGGCCTACAGCACCCACGTGCGCCTGTTGAACCCGAGCGATTGGGGCTTCGGATCAAGTATTGGCTGCCGAACGGGCTGCGGTGGGTGCGTCGTCAAGCACGGAGTCTTCGCCGTGGCGACGGAGCCGGAATGGATCGAATACTGCCTTTAGCATGCGGAGGGTAAGAGATGGCGACGGATAACATCGAGCACGTCTCGATGATGACCGAGGAGGAGTGGCAGGAGCGGCTGACGCCCGAGCAGTACCGCGTTCTTCGCCTGAAGGGCACCGAGTTCGCGTTCACGGGCAAGTTCTGGAAGCATCACGACGACGGGACCTACACCTGCGCCGGCTGCGGACAGGAGCTGTTCGCGTCCGGCACGAAGTTCGATTCCGGCTGCGGCTGGCCGAGCTTCTACGATGCGCTGGACGTGGGCAGCGTCCGCTTCGTGCCGGATCACTCGCATGGCATGGAGCGGACGGAGGTGGTCTGCAGTCGGTGCGGAGGCCACCTGGGCCACGTGTTCGAGGACGGCCCACGGCCCACCGGCCAGCGCTACTGCATCAACTCCGCCAGCCTGGACTTCCGACCCGCCGAGAAGTAGGGTGGCCCTCCTACCGCGCGGCCTTGATATTGCCGAGCCAGATGGTGTTGTCCGTGTCGATCTGGTCCAGGATGCCGCTGAGGTCCATGACCACCATCTGCGTCACCTGGTCCACGTCGAGCTTGCCGTTGTCGTCGTGAGAGTCGTCGGCCGCCTTGAAGTCCGCCAGGGCGAGCGTCAGGTCTGAGCGGCCGGAACCGCCGGGCAGCTCGACTACCGTGTTGTACTTGCCGCCGGACCGCTCCTCGAGCTGGATGAGAAGCTTCGCGGGCTTGAGCGACGCCGCAGACAGCGTGATCTTTCCTGCGCCCGTGAGCGAGTCTGGCGGCAGGTAGCGCATGAGGCCGGACACGTGGCCCGGCGCCTGATGATACTTCGCCTGCAGTCCGGCGCCGTCCAGCGGCTTGCCCGTCGCTTTGGTGACGGTGATGTCGCCGACACCCACCCACGCGATCTGCGGCCGCACGAAGAGATCGAACGTCCCCTCGCCATGCTTGAGCGACGTGGAGGGCGCAAGCGCGGCCGTGGTGACGG
>DATGJU010000592.1:0-11728 GCA_035295045.1 Chthonomonadaceae bacterium | reverse complement strand
GCGGCCCGATCGAGCGGCGAAGCCGTTCCGCCGTCGGTGTCGGCGAACGCCGGGAATACTCCGAGTTGGAAGAAGTCCTGGAAGAGGCTCGCCATTCCGGCCATGTCTGCGACAAGGGCCATGGTGGTGCCAGGCGCCGGCGGCAAGTCGAGTACAGTGAACGCGTTGGTGGCCGCGTGCGTCGCTGTTCCCGACTGAACGGTCACTGCGACCGGGGCGGCCGGCGTCGCGACCGCGGTGACGCCTGCGTTGAGGAACGCCGGTACGAGCACCTGCAGGCCGGAGGGGCCTTGCTGGTGGATGATCGCCGGCATGGCGCCGAACATCACGCTGGGCGCCGCGCCCGTGCCCGCCTGGAACCCGGTGAGCGTCACGATGCTGCCGGGCGCCGCGCGGCTCGGTGTCACTGTGAACGGCCCCGTGCTGGCGCCCGCGCCCGCTCCTGCGCCCCCGCCGCCGCCCCCGCATCCCGCGGCCAGGGCGGCCGACAGCGCAGAGACCGACACGAGCAGAAACTCACGCCGGCTGCGATACGCGGCCCATAATGGGCTGCCGTGTTCAGGGCGTGCCGACGTCCATCCAGAGAGATCGACTTCTTGAGGCATGTTCCCTCGTATTCTATTGTGCAACCATTGACTTGGCGGTGCGCAGGGTGCCAATTTGCGGGTGGAGCGCGGTGCGTCGAGGATTAACGGATCGCGGTCGCCATTGGGGTAGCGTGTGGACGACGAATAGGGGACGGGAGACCGTTTTGGATCTCGCTGTCGGCCGCACAATATATATTATGCACTATTTGCGTGACAGTTCCGTAACAGAGCGGCTGGATCGAGCGTTACCGAGAGACGAAGCGGAGGCGACAACGGCGGCGCCGAACTCGAAGTACCGCATTCGGCGCCCGAATTGATGACTGAGATTTCTGTCCGAGGATCGAGCCGCATGTCGCCGAACGGAGCTCGGCGACCACGCGGAGCGCCCTAATCGTCATAGCGGATGATGACGCCGACGTGCTCGCCGGGCGTGTCCATCAGGGCGTAGCAGGCCTGGTCGGCCTCGTCGAGCGAGAAGCGGGCGGTGATAAGATCGCGCACGTTCAAAACGCCCTCCGCGACCCAGCGCGTGAAGAGCCTCAGGTGCGCCTGCGTCGTCCAGCGGACGAACACCTCCGGATAGTCCGCGCCGTGCTCGTAGGCCTCGTCGTGGTAGCCGGGGCCGGTGCGCGCCGCGCTGCGCAGGTCCAGGTTGCCAAGGCCCGCGCCGAAGCCGTGGGTTATCGTCGCGCCCCCGACCAGGACGATTCGCCCCATCTTGTGCGTGTCCGGCGCCTCCTGCATCATCTTAACCGCGCTCTGCAGCGCGGCCGTCGCCTCGCCGCCAAAGCAGATGAAGGCGCTGTCCAGACCACGGCCACCGGTCGTCCGCGCGACGCGCGCGACCGCAGGCTCGCCCACCTCCGGGCCGGCGCCGTCGATGCCGCAGCGCCGCGCGCGCTCGACGCGAGCGGTGTGCGGATCGAACGCCGCGACGCGCGCTCCCGCGATCTTGCACACCTGCGCGGTAAGCTGCCCGACGACGCCGGGACCGATGATCGCGACATCCTCGCCGAACGCGACCTCGCCGCGCCGCGCCGCGTGCATCGCCGTTGGCGCCAGCGCCGCGAACGCGCCCTCCTCGTCGCTGACACTGTCCGGCAGGGGCGTCGCCATCCGCTGCGGCACACTGGCGTAGTCGGCGTGCTGCGCGTATCCCGCGCCCATGCAGGCGACGCGCTGCCCGATCTCGAAGCCGGTGCAGCCCTCGCCGAGCCCGGTCACTTCGCCCGCATTCTGGTAGCCGAACGCGCGGTAGGGTCCTTCCGGCGTATCGGGTCGCGTCTTTCCGGTCCACGCGCCCAGCTCCGTGCCGGGGCTGATGAGCGACGCCTTGACGCGGACGAGCAGCCGGCCGGGCGCGGCCTCCGGCATCGGCTCGGTCCGTACCTGCACGTGCCCGGAGCGCGCGACGGTCACCACCCTGCGGGTCTTCTCTGCCATGTCTGCTCCTAATGACCGGGGCGCCGGCCCCTTTGCGCGCTTTGCGGTTCTTTGCGCCTGTGCGCGAACGTATTGCCCGACCAGCCTTCACCGCCGGTCGCAGTTGGCAGGCAGCCGCGCTCATTTACTGGCCGCCGGCGCGAATCTCCTCCAACCTTGCGCGCGAACTTCGGGTAAGATGTCCGCATGCCCGGTATGCCGCTGGAATGCGCAAGCCTCTACCGACGCGCCCTCGGCGCGGACTTCGACCGGCTGCCACCCGTATTACAGGCGTTCCATGATCTGCACGCCGCCGCCAAAGGCGCGTTCAAGATCACGCGCGGCGCCGGGCCGGTCCGCGCCCTGGTCGCGAACGCAATGCGGCTCCCGCCCGCCGGCGACGGCGTTCCCGTCCGGCTGCGCGTAGAGGAAGCGGCGGGCCGCGAGCGGTGGACGCGCGATTTCGGGACGTACAGGCTGGTCACCGAGCAGTGGATGCAGGGAAGCCTGCTCGTAGAGGCGGCGGGCCCGATCCGGTTCGGTTTTCGCCTTTCAGCGGCAGACGGCCAGATGCGTTTCCGGATGGAGCGCTGCTGGCTCGGCGCCTTGCCCGTACCGATGTTCGCCGCGCCGCGGGTGACAGCCTGCGTGACCGGCTTGCAGAGCACATGGCAGGTGTGGGTGCAGGTTGACGTCCCCCCACTGGGAATGATCGTACGCTACGAGGGCGAACTGGCTCCCGCCACTGACGAGGAGAACGGGTGCCCGGACGGTCCCAGTCAGCCTGACGTGGAGAAGGCTACATCCCTATGAAACGACGCGCAATCCGGATTGAGGAACAGCCGACCGGCAACCAGTCTTCCCACCGGCGCCAATGTTCCACCGCGGCCATCCGAGGAACCAGCGACCAGCAACCCGGAACCAGCCACCAGCTACCGCCATGCTGACCGCGCTGCAGCTCCTGCTCGTCCAGGGGATCCTGGGCACCTTCGATACGCTCTATTACCACGAGTACAAGCTGCGCCTGCCCGCTCAGCCGACCGCGCGTAACGAGCTCAGAATCCACGCGGTGCGAGACTTCGTCTACGCCATCCTGTTTGGCGCGATCGGCTGGGTCGCGTGGAACGGCCTCTTCGCGTTGCTCTTCGGCCTCCTGCTGCTCATCGAGATCGTGCTAACGCTCTCCGATTTCCTGGAGGAGGACCGGACCCGCAAGCTTCCGCCGGGCGAGCGGGTGATGCACGCGGTGATGGGCATCGTCTACGGCCTGTTCCTCGGCAACCTGATCCCCAACGTGTGGCGCTGGGCGCGCCAGCCCACCGGCTTCGGGCACGTGAGTTACGGCCTGCTCTCCTGGGTCCTGTCGGCCGTGGCCGCCGGAGTCTTCCTATCCGGCGTACGCGACATGGTCAGCGCGCAAACGCGGAAGGAGTGGCCGGCTGGGCGACGTGCGTGAAGCGTGGTTTGTGACTTGTGGCTAGTGGATTGTGACTTGTAGTTCGGCTGTCAGATCTGTCCAACGTAGCCATCCCATGTCTCATAGATCCAGTTCGCCCACACCTCTACGCGCCTGCCGCGCGCGTAGCGCCCCTGCTCCTAGCCTTCCGGCGGGCGCATGAACCGCGCCCGCAGCGCGGCATCGACGCGGCGCGGCCGGCCGGTCGTCGCGTCTAGTGCGGCCCACATACTCCGAGCGCGGGCCAGCACCGTGCCGTCCGCCGACCGGACGATCTCGACGAAGCGGTCGAACCGGGCGCCGGACGCAGCGCCGACGTGCGTGCGGGCCACCAGCGAATCGCCCAGGACCGCCGGCCGCAGGTAGTCGATCTCGTGCCGGACGACCACCCACACGTATTCCGCCTGCTGCTCCGCCGTCGCCGCGGCAAACCAGTGCGCGGCCGCCGCGTCCTGAACCCAGCGAAGATAGACAATGTTGTTCACGTGCGCCCGCCCATCAATGTCGTCTGCCTGAACCGCGATCGGCAGCTCGAACACGGCCGCCGCGCCGCTCGCGTCCCCACCGTCCATCCTCTCGCCTCCTCACAGCCTTCTTGAATCTATCGACGACCGCAGTCAGCTCGACAGCGCCCCCGCAACGGGGCGCTCCCATTGTGCCCTCTCGCAACGCCCCGCCATCTCCAACGAGGTCCGCCTCCTCGGTACTGGACTCGCAACAGGGAGTTCCCATTGTGCCCTCTCGCACCCACATCGAATCTGCGAAATCTGCGGATAAGACTCCCCGAGGAACAGAAACCTTCGCTCGTTCGTCACCCAGCATCTATCGCGGCACGATTTATGCCGTCTACGCTCCTTGGCGAACAGCCGCACAAATGTGGACGAGGTGAAACCAGAGTGGGACACTCATTTTCAGGGGCGGGACCGGGCAGTCTTGGCAAGTCGACGGAACAGCGGCGGCGTGTGCTCGTCACCGGCGCGGCGGGCCGGATCGGCTCCTACTTCGCCGAGCACTCCGCGGACCGCTATGAGCTGCGGCTCATGGTGCAGAACGACGGCCAGGCAGACTCCGTTCGCGGCCACGGCGAGGTCGTGACCGCCGATCTCGCCGATCTGCCCGCGCTAAAGCGCGCCTTCGCCGGGATCGACACCGTGCTCCACCTGGCCGCCAACCCGGACGCGTCCGCAACATGGAAGCCGCTGCTCGAAACGAACATCATAGGCACCTATAACGCGATGGTCGCCGCCAAGGCCGCCGGCTGCCGCCGCCTCATCTTCGCCTCCTCGATCCATGCCGTTTCGGGCTACAAGCGGGAGGTCCAGGTCAAGACCAGCGAGCCGCCCAATCCCGGCGACCTCTACGGCGTTACCAAAGTGTTCGGCGAGGCGCTCGGCCGCTACATGGCGGAGCAGGAGGGCCTCTCCGTGATCGCGATCCGCATCGGAGGCTTCCAGCCGCTGGAGCGCACGCGCGAGGAGGGCAGCCTGGGCATGTGCGACGCCTGGGTGACGGATCGCGACCTGACGCAGCTCTTCCACAAGTGCATCGATAACGAGAACCTTCGGTTCGCCATCTTTCACGGCCTCAGCAACAACGCCTTCCTGCGCCTGGACCTCTCTGACGCGCGCGAGCTGGTCGGCTACGCCCCGCAGGACGACGTCTTCGCTCTCAACCCGAAGCTTGCCCCGCTGGATATGGCGCTCAAGGTCTACAACCACAGCGTCTCCGGCCCAGACCGCTCAGGCCTGCGCGACGATCTGTAGCCGCCTCGGCCGATCGAAGCCGGTGCTGCTGCCACACGAGCCTCACCTCCGAGGTTCGCACCTCACACCTGAGTCCGATCCCTTTGCGCCCTTTGCGTCCATAGCGCGGGATTTGTATTCTGCTCCTGCAACTACTCCCGGCCAGCCCCTGTCAATCCCAGTGGCGGGACGAACGCGCACAGTGGGCGCGAAATGCGTTTCTTGCCTCTTGTCCAGTACTGGGCCGTTGAGAGACGGTTATCAAGTTCGATCCTTGCGTCTCGCCCATAGACCAGAATCCTTAGGATCGCGGGGTGTTAGTGTAGCGGCAGCACCTAATCCGTTACTTCCAACTTGCCCGGTGACGGGCCGCTTAGCGACGGTTATCACTGTTAATGATAGAGGGCAGGTTCGAGTCCTGTACACCCCGTGTGCTAGCCGCCTGGCGACTCAAGTCGCGGCTGACAAAACGATCGTCGGCCTGCGCCGACATCGCCGCCAGGTTATTCCATTGCAATTACCGCGAGCGGCGGCCGCTGGTGTCCGCGTAGGCGAACGATTGTCATGTCAGGCGCGGGTTCATTCGCCGGCCGGCCCAACCGCCGGCCACAAGTTAGAACTTTATGCGCGTATGGTAGCTCACTGGCAGAGCAGCAGGTTATTAAGCCTGGACGGCAACTTTTCCGGAACCGGGACGACAGTTCAGGGTTATCTGGGACCGGCTGGTCGGAGGTTCGAATCCTCTCCACACGCTTTTCGGCGGGCCGATCGTCGAGCGTTATCAACCAAAACGACCGCTCGGCGGACAACTTGCCCGCCGGCTGACTTTCCCGGAAGCGGGCCGGATTCGGATGGTTATCTTCTCTTAAAAGACAATCCCGTCCGAGCCTCAATTGCCCGCTTCCTCATTCTGTGCTTCGACCAAGAAAGGAGGGACGCACACATGGCAAAGAACTATCTCGCAGGCGTTTTCGGTAAGCCGGCGGCGTCGACTCCGGTCACGGACCAGACGAAGGAGCATCAGGTCCGCAACGAGGCGGGCGGCTTCGTTTACTCGGCAGACGGCTGGACGCTGCTCAGCCGCTTCCTGATCCTCGGCAGCGAGGGCGGAAGCTACTACGCAGGCGAGCTGAAGATGGCGCGCGAGAACGCGAGGAGCGTCGAGGCGCTGATCCAGGCCGACGGTCTGCGTGTGGTCCGGACGATCGTCGAGGTTTCGCGCGCGGGCCGTGCGCCGAAGAACGACCCGGCGCTGTTCGCCCTGGCGATGTGCGCCAGCTTCGGCGACGCGCCGACCCGCGCGGCGGCGCTTGCGGCACTGCCGGAGGTCGCGCGGATCGGTACGCACCTGTTCACCTTCGCGGAGTTCCTGGACGGCATGCGTGGCTGGGGCCGCGGCGTCCGCGCCGCGGTCGGCAAGTGGTACACCGATAAGCCGGCGGTAGACGTCGCGTTCCAGGTGGCAAAGTACGGCCAGCGCAATGGCTGGTCGCACCGGGACCTGCTGCGCCTGGCGCACCCGAAGGTCGCGCAGGGATCGGCGCACGACGCCGTCTTCCACTACGCGACGAAGGGATGGGAGTCGGTCGGCGAAACGCCGCATCCGGACCGCGATCTGGTGCTGCTCTGGGCGCTGGAGCGCCTGCGCCAGCCGCTCAACGAGGCGGAGGTTCTGAAGCTGATCGACGACTACCGTCTGCCGATGGAGCTGATCCCGTCGGAGAAGCAGACCGCCGCGGTGTACGAGCGGATGGTCGAGACGGCCGGCCTGACCTGGCTGATCCGCAACCTGGGCAATCTGTCGAAGCAGGGCGTCCTGACGGCGGGCCAGTTCGAGGGCATCCGCCGGGTCGTCGCGCGAATCATCGATCGGGACGCGATCCGCAAGGCGCGCGTCCATCCGCTGGCAATCCTCGTTGCGGCCAAGACCTACGGCCGCGGCGCGGGCGTCCGCAGCGGTGGAAGCTGGGCGGTCGTTCCGCAGATCGTCGAGGCGCTGGACGACGCGTTCGAGGCGGCGTTCCAGAACGTCGAGCCGGCCGGCAAGCGGTTCGTTCTCGGCCTGGACATCTCGGGCTCGATGAGCTGGCCGGCGATCGCCGGAATGCCGGGCATCACGCCGATGATCGGCACGGCGGCCATGGCGCTGATCACGGCGCGCACCGAGCGCAGCGTCACCAGCATGGCGTTCCAGACCCAGTTCGTGCCGTTTCCGATCGGCCGCCGGGACAGCCTCTCGACGGTCGTGACGAACATGGAGACGGCGAGCCGCTTCATGGGCGCGACCGACTGTTCGCTGCCGATGACCTGGGCGCTGAAGAACAAGGTCCAGGCGGACGCGTTCGTGGTCTACACCGACAGCCAGTCGTGGGTCGGCGGCCACCCGGACCGGGCGCTCGAGACCTACCGCCAGCGCATGGGTATCGACGCGAAGCTGATCGTCTGCGCCATGGTGGCCAACCGGTTCACCATCGGCGATCCGAACGATCCTAACACCCTGAGCGTCGCGGGCTTCGACACCGCGACGCCGAGCCTGATCTCGCAGTTCGCCGCAGGGCGGCTGTAGGGACAAGGCGCATGCACAAGCCCAGCCGGGCCGGGGAGCGATCCCCGGCCCGGCTGCGATACCATCAAGATGATTTTCGAGCGAGTTTCTTGTACACCTCATCGTCGTTTCTTTTCGCGATGAGCGCAATGTAAACTGTCTCGGCATCGAATGTGTACACGATCCGGTATTCGCCGATGTCGGCTCGCCAGTAGTCGTACCCAACGAGCTGTGCGGCATCCTGCGGTTGAGGCTCATTCAATAGAGAGAGTGCCTTCCGTACGACCTGGCGATACTGCTTCGCCTGCAAGTCCGACACGAACTTGTACGCGTCGCGGGTGATGTCGAGCTTTCTCATCCGGACTTCCTTCTCCGGTTCGGGGAAGGTTCATGGAGCAAGCTGCTACTTCGCGCCCAAGAGCTTCGCCGCTTCGTCAGTCCCGACGTATCCGCTGGCTTCTGCCTTGGCGGCCGCCTCGCCCCAGTAGGCGTCCTCGAGTGCCCTCAGCCGCATGTACTCATCAAACCCGATGAGCACCGCATAGCGGCGTCCGGTCTTCTCAACCGTCACGGGTTCAATCTGTGCCTTGTCCATGAACTCGCCGAAACGGTTCTTAACATCCGTTGCGGTGGCAATCATAATTGGTTCCTCGTTATTGGTGTAGTCTATATTTGATTCTTAGGTCTGCAAGGTGTAGGTATGCCGTCTATTCCGTGCTTTGCAGTGAAATAGTCTGGTGTGTTCGCTTTGCCGTCCGTATCAACGCTATGTGCGATGGAGACCGCGACCTATCTAGGCTATTATGGTCGATTTAGCTGAAATAGTCAAGTGGCAGGGTATCCGTGTCGCGCTTTGCACAGATTTGTAGACTGGCGACTACATATCCCAGCCGCTCGACGATCCTCCGCATCGCCGGGGAGTCCTCCGGCACGGCGCACGCGGCGCGGCCGCGCTCGGCGAGAATGTAGGCGGTAAGGAAGGAGGAGACGGCCGTGGCGTGGCCTTGGCCGGTGTGGCCGTCCAGCGTGCGGACGCCGGCGAGCTGCCAGTCGCCCTCCGGCTGGCGGAGGACGGTGCCGACGGACAGCACCGTGCCCGCGCGCACGAACGCCGCGAATCCGTAGCCCAAGGCGTGCCACTCCAGCCAGGTCTCATAGGAGGGGGGCGCGACGCCACGCGTGAGAAGCATCTGCTCGTAGCGGTAGTAGTCCGCCTGCGGCGCCAGCCAGCGGACGCCCGTCGTCGGCGCCGGCCGGAACGATTCCGGCGTACAAATGCAGCGGACGCTCAACGTCGCCGCCGCCTCGGGCTCGCCACCGCCGAGCTATACGCGTAAACCGACCGCGG
This sequence comes from Chthonomonadaceae bacterium, assembly GCA_035295045.1. Classification (GTDB taxonomy): domain Bacteria; phylum Armatimonadota; class Chthonomonadetes; order Chthonomonadales; family Chthonomonadaceae; genus DATGJU01. The sequence continues at coordinate 2,628 of DATGJU010000592.1, read as the reverse complement.
CAGCCATGCCCCGGAGGGGCATTTGGCCGAAGGCCCCCTAGCGAAGCCGTTCACGTCGTCGCGGTGCGCGCATGCCAACCGGCCGTCGTTCATGTCGCCGCCCGAGGGCCCCCTAGCGAAGCCGTTCACGCGGTCGGCGGCCGAAGGCGAGTCGCTAAAGCAGGCCGAGCTCAAGCTTCGCCTCGTCGCTCATCCGGTCGATGGTCCAGGGCGGGTCCCAGACGACGTCTAGCTTCACGTCGGAGACGCCGCCAATGCCGCGGATGGCGTCCTCCACCTCCAGCGGCAGCGAGCCTGCCGCCGGGCAGCCGGGCGCGGTCAGCGTCATTATCACCTGAACCAGGCCCGCCTCGTCCACCTTCACATCGTAGATCAGCCCCAGCTCGTAGATATTGACCGGTATCTCAGGATCGTAGACCGACTTCGCTGCCTCGATCACCTGCGACTCGATCAAACCAACTTCGATCGGCGTTAACGTCGTGGTGCTCATGTCACTTCTCGTCCTCTAACTGCCCGCGACTTCCGCCGCCAGGTCTTTGATTCGCGCGACCATTCCCGCCAGGCCGTTGCGGCGGTTCATCGATAGATGCTGCTCGAGCTCCAGATCGGCGAGCAGCTTCTCGACGTCGAAGGAGAGGATGTTCGCGGCCGGCTCGCCGGAATAGACGCGCTCCAGGATGGCGACCATCCCCTTGACGATCGCGGAGTCGCTGTCCGCAACGAACTCGATCCGGTCGGAGCCTGGCACGGGCCGCGCCACGAGCCAGACGTTACTCTGGCAGCCCTTCACCCGCGTCTCTTCGGTCTTGTCGGCGGGGTCCATCGGCGGCAGCTTCTGGCCCATGTCGATCAGAAGCTGGTACCGGTCGGTCCAGTCGTCGAACATCGCAAAGGTATCGCGGATATCCTCTGCGCGCTCCTCCTGCGAAGCAGCCATCAGCCCAGCATCTCCTGCACGCGCCGAATTCCCGCGACGAGCGCGTCGATCTCCTCGCGCGTGTTGTAGCAGGCGAGCGACGCGCGCGCCGTGGACTCCACGCCGTAGCGCTGCATTACGGGGTGCGCGCAGTGCTGGCCGGTGCGGATCGCGATGCCGCTCGCGTTCAGCAGCGTGCCCAGGTCCTGCGGATGCACGCCGGTGACCGTGAACGAGAAGACGCTCGCCTTCTCCTTCGCGGTCCCGATCATTCGCAGCTCCTTCACGGCCGTCAGCGCCTGCGCCCCGTAGGTCATCAGCTCGCCCTCGTAGGCCTCGATGTTGTCCATCCCAAGCGCGGTGATATAGTCGATCGCGGCGCCGAGCCCAATCGCGCCCGCGATGTGCGGCGTTCCAGCCTCGAACTTGTTCGGCAGCGCGTTGAAGATGGTCTTCTCGAAGGAGACCGACGCGATCATGTCCCCGCCGCCCTGCCACGGCGGCATCGCCTCCAGCAGCTCCCGCTTGCCGTAGAGCACGCCGATTCCGGTCGGGCCATACAGCTTGTGGCCGGAGAGGGCCAGGAAGTCGCAGTCAAGCGCCTGAACGTCGAGCCTGCGGTGGTAGGCCGACTGCGCCGCGTCCACGAGCACCGGGACGCCGTGCGCGTGCGCCGCAGCGATCATCTCGCCGATCGGATTCACCGTGCCGAGCGCGTTAGACATGTGGACGATGGCGACGAGCTTCGTTCGGGGCGTCAGGAGGCGCGCATACTCGTCCAGCTCCAGCTCGCCCTCGTCGGTGATCGGTATCACTCGCAGCTGTGCGCCGCGCTCCTCGCACAGCATCTGCCAGGGCACGATGTTCGCGTGATGCTCCATCGCGGAGACTACAATCTCGTCTCCCTCGCCGATATTCTGCCGGCCGAAGGTCTGCGCCACCAGGTTTATGCCCTCGGTGGCATTCCGGACGAAGAGGATCTCCTCGACGGCCGCGGCGTTCAGGAACTCCCGGACCTTCTCGCGCGCCCCTTCGAAGCCGCGCGTCGCCCGCTCGCTCAGCAGGTGGTTCGCGCGGTGGATGTTCGCGTTGCTGGAGGTGTAGAAATCCGTGATCGCGTCGATCACCGCCTGCGGCTTCTGCGTCGTGTTCGCGTTGTCCAGGTAGACCAGCGGCTTCCCGTAGACGGTCTCTTTCAGGATCGGAAAGTCTCCCCGGACCTTCCAGACATCGTATGACATGACAACTCCCGGGCAGTCAGGCTCCGGCCGTCGACAATCGCAGCCTCAGCGATTCGATTGCCGGCGGCCTAAGACCGGCTTCCGACTATCTCGTCCATCGCCTCCCGTAGGGCGGGCACCTTAATTCGGTTGACGATGTCGCCGGCGAAGGCGTAGATCAGAATCGCCCTGGCCTCGTCCAGCGCGATCCCGCGGGTGCGCAGGTAAAAGAGCTGCTCGGCGTTCAATTGGCCGACGGTCGCGCCGTGCGTACACTTCACATCGTCGGCGAAGATTTCGAGCTGCGGCTTGGTGTCGATCGTCGCCTCGTTGGAGAGCAACAGTACCTTGTTCGTCTGCTTGGCGTCGGTCTTCTGGGCGTCCTTGCGGACCATGATCTTGCCGTTGAAGACGCCGTGGGCGCGATCGTCCAGGATGCCCTTGTAGAGCTCATGGCTGGCACAATTCGGCTTTGCATGATCGATCACGGTG
>DATGJU010000591.1:0-6187 GCA_035295045.1 Chthonomonadaceae bacterium | reverse complement strand
CGTCCACTCCGATCTCGAAATTGCCGGTGCCGATGCCGCCCAGATGCATTTTGGCGTCCCTGTGCACGTCTGAGCGGTACTTACGCGGCGCCGAAGGCTTCATCAGTGAAGCCTTCCACTCCGCCAGGTCCGCCGGGGCCGTTCCGGGCGCGCCGCCGGCCAGGGCCACGCCTGCCGCGCCGATACTCGCCAGCGAGATGAACTCGCGGCGCGACACGCCGGCGGCCGCGTCGTCATCGGGCGGCTCTTCGCCCTGCGGTCCACACTGGCCGCCCGCGCAGTTGCAGTTTCTAGGCATTCGTATCGTCTCCTTAAACTTCGGAGGGCCGGGGGCGCGCGTCACCCGATGCCGCTTGCGGACCTAACCCCCCGGCCCCCTTCCCGCAAGCGGGAAGGGGGAGAATCCGCATTCGCAGCTGCTGCTTCGCGCATGCGGGAACGGGAGGAACTTGCCCCTTCCGGCTTGCGGGAGGGGGATGGAGGGTAGGATCGCGCCGCCGCGACCGGACCTGGGGGCGCCTCAACCGTTGCCGCTAAACCTCGGCGCCGTCCACCGCTGCGCGAACTGGACCTGCATCACGTAGCGCGTCCGGTCCGAAAGGTTCGGCGCGCCGCGGTGCCACGCCTGGTGGTTGGTAAAGTAGATGTCGCCAGCGCGGCAGAGCACGTCCCGCGCGCCGCGTCCCTCGAACTGCGGATCGTTCTGCGTGGGTGGGCGACGGCCGGAGTAGTGGCTGCCGGGTACGAACTGCGTCGGCCCGTGCGCCGGGGCGTCGATGTCGCTCAGGGCGATCTGGATGGTGAACCAGAACACCGGCATGCGAATCCGCGGGTCGAAACGCGGCACATCGTCCGGCAGCGGTATCTCGATCGTGTCGTCCACGTGCCAGGTGCTGATCGCCTGGCCCGGGTCGTTGCGGATCACGTTCATCGCGTTGAAGGCCGGCCGCGGTCCGAGCACTGCCGCCGCGAAGCTCGGTATCGGCTCGCGCTCGATCATGGCGCGGAAGAGCGGATCGAGGTCCGCGCAGTGGCGGAGCACGAACGTGTCGCCGGCGAACGAGACGTGTCGGGCCGGGATGCTGTCGCGGTCGGCATAGTACAGGTCCGTAAGCGCGCGCAGGCCGGCGACCTCGTCCGCTCCGAGCACGCCCGGCACGAGCACGCAGCCTTCGCGCTCGAACTCGCGGCAAATCTCTCGCAGGCGCGATTCGGTCACTCCACGCATAGTCAGTTCACCCTGCCCAGCTCGACGACGGCGAAGGCGCGCCGGCCGTCCGGCCACGTCGCCTCGGCCTCGATCCAGGCGGGTCCGGAGCGCGGCGGCGTGACGGTGAAGCTCTGGCCGATCTGCGGCTCCTGGCCCGCGGCCTCCCACACGATCTGCGCCGCGCGGCTATCCATTCCTTCCGCATTGAACGTAACGCGGAACGGCACGCTGGAATGCGCCGGGATCCCGACAATACGGCCTGCCGCGGCCCGCCACGCCTGGGACTTGAGACTCGATTGCGCCATCAGCCAGGCCGTTACCGCGAGGCAGCGGCCCTGGATCGGGATCGTGAACTCGGTCGCGACGTTGAAGCTGTCGCCCCAGCGATCGTAAAACGGATATGGCCCATCCCGCGCGCCGTCGGGCGGGAACGTGAGCGCGCCAAGCTCGCTGCCGTACTTATCCAGGTACATGAAACCTTCCTGCACGCTGCCGAGTGGAATACCGCTCGGAGGCAGGACGCGCCGATCGTTCATCGCGAACTGGTGGACGATCTCGCGCTGCCGCCTCCAGCCGATGCCGGTGACGAACGTCACGTTGTTCGGGTTGCAGCCCGCCTCGTAGTCGATACAGCCGGCGATCGCGCGAAGCCGCTCCGGCTTCGGATCGAGCAGCGCCGCGACCGCGATGTCGAACGCCTGCGAGGTCGAGAAGTACCAGCCTGCGGTCCGGAACCGCTTGGTCTCCGTTGGGAAGCTGGTACCGTACGCGCTCTCCGCAGCCCATTCGACGTGGTCGCCGGCGCACCCCTCGATCTCCGCCCGGCATTTGGCCAGAAACGTCGAATCGAGCGCGCTCGCCTTGACTCGGCCGCTTTTCGCCGCAAACGCGTAGCTTCGGATCGCGCAGCCGTAGCTCTCGAACATGCGCTCCCAGCCCCAATGGTAGGTGCTCTTGTCGGACGGATCGAAATGGCGCCTCAGCTCGTCGTGGAATCTCTGCTCGCCGGTCCCGAGGTACAGCTCTGTCGCTGCCCAGGCGATCTCGTCGTTGTCCATGAAAGTGTCGCCATAGTGCGTGATCTTCTGGTAGGCGCCCACGCGGCCGTGCTTCGCCCAGGCGCGCTCCAGGAACGCCCAGCCCTTGCGCGCTTTGCTCAGGTACTGCGCGGCGGCCTCCGGGAAGGCCCGCTTGAACCGTGGCGATGAGGCGGCCTGCGCCAGGGCGGCGGTCGCCGCGGCGGTCACGGCCGTGGTCTTTGGGAAGACGACCTGCCGGTCGCCATGGTCGGGCAGGGCGTCGTTTTCGTACGCCCGGCCCTTCGGATAGACCAGGAAGTAGAAGCCGCCGTCCTCGTCCTGCATCTTCGCCAGGAAGTCCGTCTCCCACTTTGCGACCTGCAGCAGGTCGCTCTTCCCGTCGCCGCTCTCCGGCAGGCCGAGGTTGTCCAGTTCGGCGGCGCCGGGGAAGTTATCCGCGGCGAAGACCAGCGTGTGGATGAGCTGCGCGCTGTTGATCGTGTACTTGCTGTAGTCGCCCGCGTCGTGGTGGCCGCCCGCGACGTCGACGGATGCCTGCCGAACGAAAGGATAGAGGCTCGCATTCACGTCCTTGAGCTGCGGCGCCGTGTGGAGGGGATTGGACCGGTAGTTGGCCGACTCCCCGGCCAACTGGCGCTGCACGCTCGTATTCTCCATCGTCGGCACTTCGGCGGGGGCCGTGTGGCACGGCGCGTGGACGAAGCGCGTGAAGGGAAGCGCGTTCTCCGCGCCGCACCGCTGGTGGTAGAGACCGAGCGCGTAGGTCCGGGCAAAGGCGGCGGCCGTCCCCTCGTTGATGCGGAACGGCAGCGACGCGCCGAGGCCGGGTATCTGGAGGCGATATTCGCCAGGCACGCGGCACTTTGAGAAATCGGCCTCCAGGACGTGCTGGTAGGGAAGCGGCGCGTACGTCCACCCCTTTTCCGGCCGCGGCCTAAGGTCGCCGGAAAGGACGCTCTTGCCGCTCCCGACACTCACGAGGTCGAACCGCGAGGCGCCGGCAAGGTCCAGCTCGCCGAGGCTGCCGAGGTAGTATCCGGCCATGGCGACTTTCGGGCCGTCCGGAAGGTAGCCCACCTGATTGACATGAATCACCGGGCTGAGCCGCGTCCGCTCCGCGCGGGCAGTGAACGCGTCGCTTGCGGGCCATAACGAGCCGTCCGGATTGGCGACGGCCACGAGCGCGCCCTCCCGCACCGGCTCGGCGAGCCGCAGATAGAGGTAGCTGCCGATCCGTAGGTCCCGGACTTTGAGCGGCGCATAGAGGACCCGGCGCTTGAATCCGACCGCCGTCACCGGAGTCTCCGCGCCCTGCACGGCCACGCGGAATCGCGCTGGCGCCGGGATCCGCAAGCTGCCGTCGGCGCCGACGAAGTCCCACCGGCCAGGGCGGCCGCCTGGCGGTTCCGTCGTGATGAGCGAGAGCTCCAGCAGCGTCGGGGTCAGGATGGTCAGCCGGCGGTCGCCGACAGCGGGGAGGCGGAGCGAGTCGTACAGTCCTAGATTCGGCAGGGGCGCGTGGCCAGCGCGCGACACGGCCGCAGGTCCGGCGGTTCGCGCCGTGCCGGCTAGGGCGCACGCGACGGAGGCGGCGACGAATGAAACCGCAGCCAGACGAGCGCGCAGTCTCGTACGTCTCAAGTCTGATCTCATTTGCATTGGAGGTCCAGCCATCCGACAACCATGGAAAGTTTCGCAGTGTTCGGCCGGCGGCTAAAGTCGCGCCTGACAGGACAATCGCCCGCCTGCGCGGGCAGCGGCGCCGGGTTATCGCGCTTCGTGGAGCGGCACAGGCCGCCGGCTTGTCGGCGCAGGCCGACCACTGTTTTGTCAGCCGCGACTTGAGTCGCCAGGCGGCAGGCTGGCACAACTCATCGCTTACCAGCCGTGTGCAGTGCGGACCACGCGGTGAGGTAGCGCGAGGCTTTCGGGTTCTGGGCGTTCCAGTGCGGCTCGGAGGGCGAATCGGCGATCGTCATCAGGCCGAGCGCCACCATGCGGTCGATTTTGGCCATGTTGGCGTAGTCGATCTTGTCCCAATGGTCGCCGGGCTGGTGGTAGTCCGGGAACTCGTAGGCGGTGCAGATCGTGTGGGCCGGCACGCCGAGATCCGCGAGCGCCTGGTTGTCGCTCCGAGCGAAGAAGGAGTCGCTGTTGAACTTGTGCTTGCTCACGTCGACGCCGACCGCCTCGCCGGCCGCGTGGAATATCGGCCCCACGTCGCTGAAATCGTAGCCGGTCATCGACGCGGCGGAGACGCGCGGGCCTTCGATATCGTCCGTCCTGCCGATCTGCTCCAGGTTCACGTCCGCGATCGTCTTCGCGACGGGGACGGCCGGGTGCGCCCCGTAGTAGCGGGAGCCGAGCAGTCCGCGCTCCTCGCCGTAGAAGGTCATGAAGACGATCGAGCGGCGGCAGCGCGTCTTTGCCGCGCCGAGCGCCGACGCCAGCTCGATGACGGACACCGTCCCGCTGCCGTCGTCGTCCGCGCCGTTGAAGATGGCGGGGACGCCCTGAACCTGCCGAATGCCCAGGTGATCGTAGTGGGCCGTTACCATGACGTAGGTGTCTTTCAGGACGGGGTCCGATCCGCGGAGGATGCCGATCACGTTGCGCGCCCTCTCCGGCGTGTCCGAGCCGCGCTTCGACACCGTGGCCGTCTGGAAGTAGCCGTCGTCCCCGGCCGGTTCGAGCCCGGCGCGCCGGAACTGGGCCGCGATGTACTCGGCCGCGATGTCCAGGCCGCGCGAAGGCGTGCCGCGGCCCTCCAGCGCGTCCGACGCGATGAAGGAGAGATGGCCGCGCAGGGAGTTGGCGGAGATGCTCTCGAGCACGGCGCGGCGCTCCGGCGTGAGCCGAGGCTTCGGGAAGGGCGTGTCGGCGGCGGCTACTGCGGCGCAGAGACCGACGGCGAGCGCGGCGACGCGGAGCGATCTAAGCTGGAGCATAGCCATAGTCTACCTGAATTCCGGGCGGCTAGATTTGGTCCGGGCGATGAGCCGCGCGTCGGGCTTGCGATCGACCGCGGATCGGCCTCGTATGACCGGGGAGGGCAGCCGGGGGCTGGGAGGGTGCTCTCAGGAGAGTTATTTTTCTTAGTTTATGAGGGGTTATTTGGGACTTGAGTTACTAAAGAAGGGTCGGCTGTAGGGGTTACGGGCCTGAGAGCCTTGATGGCCTAGCCAGCTCTGCTTTCGGTTCGGCGTGCGCAACCTGTGGCAGTCGGGCACTTTGGACAGGATAGGGCTGATGGGGCGGATGACGAGGACTTAGTACCTGGCGCCCGTGTCGCCTCGCACCGACAGTGGCGTTCCGACGACCGGTTCCGACCCGGGCCGAGGCCGCCGGGTCTTCGTTGCCGCGGGGCCTCACTCCACCGCTACGCGCTCGCCCTCTTCCGGGAAGAGGGTCGCGGGGAAGAGCGCGCGGGCGGCGGCGAGCGCGGTCTCCTGCTGCGCGCGCGGGCAGTGGATGAGCGCGAGCCGCTTCACGCCCGCCTCAAGCGCCACGCGGGCAGCGTCCGGCGCGCCGGAGTGGAGCGACGCGTTCTCGGCCGGCGCCGGGCGCGCGCCGTAGGAGGCCTCGTGGACCAGCAGCCCGGCATCGCGGCAGAGGGGTGCCAGTGACGGATCGTAGGCGGTATCCCCCGTGAAGACGAGCACGGCGCCGGTCGCGCGGTCCGTCAGCCGGTAGCAGAGGCCCGGCACGGGATGCTTCGAGGCGCAGGTCTCCAGGCGAAACTCCCGCGACTCGAATAGCTCGCCGGGCGCGAGCGGGACCAGCTCCGTGGCGACCCGGACGGGCGGGAAGCGGTCCGTCTGCAGGAACGCCTCGGCGAGCGCGAGGACGCGCTCGATCTCGCCGGCCGGCCCGATAATACGCAGCGGCGGACGGTCCGGCCGCTCGCGGGCGCGCATCGCGAAGGTGAACAGCAAGG
>DATGJU010000590.1:0-4554 GCA_035295045.1 Chthonomonadaceae bacterium | reverse complement strand
CTGAACGTGGACACGGACCGCATCCTCTCGGCCGAGGTCGAGAAGGACAAGATCGTCCGGAAGTGGCTGAGCGACACGTCCGACAAGCTCTACTTCTCGCGCGCCAGCCGCGACCGACATCGGATGGACGTCTGCGTGGCGGACACCGCGACCGGCGACGTGAAGGTCCTTATCGAGGAGCGGCTGAACACCTACATCGACACACAGCCGATGCGGCTCCTTCATAACGGCAAGGAGATCTTGTTCTGGTCGGAGCGGGACGGCTGGGGCCACTGGTACCTGTTCGACGAGGCCGGCAAGCTGAAGAACCAGATCACGCACGGCGAGTACGTGGCGCAGAACATCGTGGCGATCGACGAGAAGGCGCGCACGATGGTGTTCCGGGCCTGTGGTCGAGAGCAGGGCGAGGACCCCTACTTCATGCACCTCTATCGCGTCAAGCTCGACGGCGGCGACCTGAAGCTGCTCGACCCCGGCAACGCCTCGCACGCCGCCTCCGCCAACGATACCGCGCGCTACTTCGTGGACAACTGCAGCCGGATCGATGCCCCGACCGTCTCGCAGCTCCGCGACAACAACGGCACCCTCCTGCTCGACCTGGAAACGGCGGACGTGTCGGCGCTCGTCGAGGCCGGTTTCAAGTACCCGGAGCCGTTCAAGGCCAAAGCGGACGACGGCGTCACGGACCTGTACGGCGTGATGTTCAAGCCGTTCGACTTCGACCCGAACCGGAAATACCCCGTCATCGAATACGTCTACCCCGGCCCGCAAACGGAGGCCGTGCAGAAAACCTTCAATCCGCGCAGCGCCAACCAGACGCTCGCGCAGTTCGGGTTCATCGTGGTCGAGGTCGGGAACCGCGGTGGCAATCCGCAGCGTTCAAAGTGGTACCACAACTTCGGCTACGGCAACCTGCGGGACTACGGCCTGGCGGACAAGAAGCGCGCCATTGAGGAACTGGCGCTCCTCCACCCCTTCATCGATACCGACAAGGTCGGCATCTACGGCCACTCAGGCGGCGGCTTCATGTCCACTGCCGCGATGCTTGTCTATCCGGACTTCTACAGGGTGGCCGTGTCGGAATCGGGCAACCACGAGAACAACATCTACAACCGCTGGTGGAGCGAAACCCACAACGGCGTCAAGGAGATCGAGGATAAGGACGGCAAGGTCCACTTCGACTACACGATCGACAAGAACAGCGACTTGGCGAAGAACCTGAAGGGCCACCTGATGCTCTCTACAGGCGACATCGACAACAACGTCCATCCCGCCAACACCTTCCGTATGGCGAACGCCCTCATCCGCGCCAACAAACGGTTCGACATGGTGGTGCTGCCGGGCCAGCGGCATGCGTATGGCGACATGAGCGACTACTTCTTCTGGATCCGCGCCGACTACTTTTGCAAGCACCTGATCGGCGACTCCGATGAGAGAGTTGACATGTTGGAGCTGGACCGGGAGCAGCCACAGACGGGCAAGAGGTGAGGGGGCGCGGGATGAGAGGGTGATGGAGTGATGGGGTGAACCGTCCGCTGCAGCTCCTGAAATTTGGATAGGATTATGGCCGATTTCGACACGGTGCGCCAGATAGCGCTCGCCCTGCCGGGCGTGGAGGAGGGAAGCTCCTACGGGACTCCGGGCTTCCGAGTAAAGGGAAAGCTGTTCCTGCGCCTGCAGGAGAACGGCGAAATCCTTGTGGCGCGCGTCGATCCCGATGAGCGCGCGATGCTCCTCGCCGCCTCGCCGGACACGCTGACGCTTACCGACCACTATCGGCCGCATCCCTGGATTCTCGTCGTTCTCCCCGCGGTGTCCACCGAAGAGCTGCACGAGCGTATCATCGCTGCCTGGGCGCTGTCGGCGCCGCCGAAGCTTGCTGCGCAGTACGTGGCGAGCCGGTTGGCCGCCAGCTCGCCAGAGCCGACCACGTGAGATCCTCGTACCCGGGGCGGCGAGGACAAGAGAGCTCGGCCGGCTACCGTTTAGCCCTGGCCCAATCCCCGCCGGGCCGCGGCGAATTGCCGCTCGGGACGAAGCGCGCAGCGGTTGTAGCCGGGAAGCAGCCTTTGGCGCGTGCCCTGTATGGCGGGGCGAGGCGTGCGACGCGGGCTCCGGCCAGATCGGGCGCGGCAGTGGCGAAACTTCTGATCGCGTCCTTCGTCGCCGCAGCGGCGCTTGCGGCGGGACCGGCGCCGGCCGGAGCGCGCGACGCGGAGCTGGACTCCTGGCGGGCGGCGGATGACACTACCGTAAGCGCGGCCCTTGCACTGGGCCGCCGCGCGTTCGACGCCTACGCCGAGCGCCGCGAAGTGATCGATCCGCCCGACAATCTTCCCCCGCTTCTTAGGCGGCGCGCGGCCGTTTTCGTCAGCGCGATGCGGGACGGCGCGCCGCGCGCCTGCATGGGCACGCTTACGCCTGCGGAGCCGGACGCCGCGCACGAAATCGTCGCGTCGGCCGTCGCGGCGGCCGGCCGCGATCGGCGCTTTCCGCCCGTCAAGCCGGCAGAGCTGCGCGGCCTGACGCTTATCGTCAGCATCGTCGGCTCCTCGCGGCCCATCGCGGCGGCAGAAATCCCCTCCCTCGACCCCACGCGCGAGGGCCTCGCCGCGCGCTACGCCGGCCGCTTCGGCGTCGTCCTCTCCCGCGAGACTACGCGAACCGACCGCATGATTGCGTGGGCGCGCATTCGCGCCGGCGCGCCCACCGGCCGCCACGTCGACTACTTCCGCCTTCAGGACGTCCGCTTCGTTGAGAACGAGCGCCGCCCGCACCGGTAGGTCTTCCCGGACACGAACTTCCCCGCAAATCGGACACGGCTTCGGACACGCTGACCCCGCCACACTAAGATTGCGCCGTTGGGCCGCGTGCCGGGCGCAATCAACCACGACGTTTCCGCCAGGCGAGCTGGCACATCCGCGGGGAATCTCACGATGGAAGTTGGACTCATCGGCAGGATCCGATTCCTGCCCCTTTGCATGCTCTTTACGCTCTGCGCAGTGGCTGCGAGCGGCCAGCCGGCTGCGGTCAAGCATCGGCCGGCGATGGACCTCTACGTGTACCGCCGGTCGCATACCACGGACGAGCCGGTCAAGTTGCGGCTCAGCGCATTCAACCAGAAGCGGATCGAATTCGCCGCGTACCGCCTGAGCCTTCCCAGCCTCGTGACGAGCAGCCGGGCAATGACCGACCTGCCGAAGTCGATCAAGGCGCTCGACCTGTCGCGGATGCACACCGTCCGCGCATGGCGATACGCGGTCCGCGACGCCTATCCCGACCAGTGGGCGGAGCGCGAGATCGACGTGCCGCGGCTTGCGCCAGGCGTCTATCTGATCCGCGCGCGCGGCGGCGGCGTAGAGCGGCGCACCTGGCTGGCGGTCACCGATATCGCCCTACTAGCGAAGCGCTCGCGGCAGGAGCTGCTGGTTTTCGCTACGTCGATCCACTCCGGGCAGCCGCAGCCAGGCCTCCGGCTGACGCTCTCCGGTGCGGCCGGCCACGCGACCACCGGCGCCACGGACGCGACCGGCGTATGGCGCATCCGCCGGGCCGCCGCCGACCGGGACGCAAATCTTTGGCTCTACGGGGAGCGGTCCGGCCAGCCCGCGTTCCTGCTTGCCGGCGCGCCACCGGCGCCGGAGCCGTTTGCGGTCTACATGTTCACGGATCGGCCGATCTACAGGCCGGGCCATACGATCCAGTATCGCGGGACTGTGCGCCAGCGGCTGGAAAGCGATGCGCCCGGCGGCTTCACCTACCTACCTTACAGCGGCCAGCAGGTCACCGTCGAAATCCGCGACGCCAGCGATGCGCTCATCGATCGCCGCACCCTGCGGACCAACGCGCACGGTACGTTCGACGGCAGCCTGAGGCTGGCGAGCGAGCCGCCGCTCGGCCGGTGGCAGCTCATCGCGATCGTCGGCGGGCAGCGCACCTACGCTGCAACCGAGGTGCAGGCCTACCGGAAGCCGGAGTACGCCGTAACGGTGCAAGCGGGCGCGGCCCACTTCGTCGGCGGCGAAACGGTTCCTATCACCGTCGAGGGCCGGTACTATTTCGGCCAGCCCGTCGCGAACGCCGCGGTTCAGTACCAGATCGCGTTCGCGGCGGAGCCAGGCGGAGGACCGGTCGATTCGGCCGTCCCGGAGCCGCCCTTTAGCGGCCAGGGCGTGCTCGACGCCCAGGGCCGCCTCCGCCTCGAAGTCAAGACGAAGCGCCTGCCGTTCAATCGCCGCCTTACCGTGAGCGCTACGGTCACCGACCTGAGCCGGCGAAGCCAGCACGCCACCGGCGACGCGCTCATCACGTCCGGCCAGTTCCGCCTTACGCTCTCTCCGGAGAGAGCCGTCTACCATCCCGGCGAGCGCGTCGGTATCGCGGTGCGCGCAGAGGACTACTCCGGCCGGCCGGTGGCGACGCGCGTGCGCGTCCGATTGATCGAGACGAAGGAGGACCGGCTTCACCGTACCTACAAGGAGACTACCGCTCGCGACATCGCGACCGCGGTAAACGGCGACGGCATGGCGCTCTTCGCGCTTGAGCAGCCCTGCT
>DATGJU010000589.1:0-5382 GCA_035295045.1 Chthonomonadaceae bacterium | reverse complement strand
TACGCGGAGCTGTATGAGCGGCAGGCGCGCGGGTTCGAAGATTGATCTATGGAACCGATTGAGTCCGCGGCTTCGCTCGACTCGGCGCCGATCGACGCCTCGATCGATCCCGCGAACGGATCGGAGCAGGAGCACCGCAGGCTTCTTCGCAGAAGCCGGCTCATCGGCGGCCTGGTGTACGGAGTCGCGCGGGCCGTTTATAAGACCGTACGTCTGGACCTGGAGAACATCGAGCATGCAGCGCCGACGGAGCGGGGAGCGATCCTCGTTACGTGGCACGGCAGGACGCTGATCCCGGCCAATGTATTCATGCGACGCGGCTATTGGGCGCTTATATCACTTTCGCGCGACGGTGAGATCCAGAACAACATCTTCAGCCGGCTTGGCTACCGCACGATCCGCGGCTCGACCGGCCGGGGCGGAATCCGGGGGGCGCTGCAGATGGCGCGGAAGGTGAAGGAGGGTGGCGTCCTGACCTTTACGCCCGACGGGCCGCGCGGACCGACGCACAAGGTGCAGCCCGGCGTTATCTTGATGGCCGAGAAGTCCGGCGCGCCAATCGTGCCGATCGGAGTGAGCGCGGACCGGCGGTGGCTGGCGAAGAGCTGGGATTCGTACATGATCCCGAAGCCGTTCGCGCACGCGTTCATGCTTATCGGCGAGCCGATCTACTGTCCTGCCAAGTCCACCGAGTCGACCCGAGTGGAGATGTGCGAGCGGCTGGAGCTGGCCATCAATCGGCTCGAGAGAGAGGCGGAGCTTCGTGCCGGTCATTCGTGCTATCCCTCGGAGTACAGGACGGAGTAGCGCATGCCACGGCACGACCGCTTACCTCAATCAAAACCGCCGGCAGGGCGGGAGCGCTCGGCCACCTGCAGCCGCCGCGCACTGATCTGCGCCGCCCTCAGCAGCGCCGCGGCAGTGGCGGCCGGCTGCGGAACGGCGGGCCGCTCCAGCCGCGTCGAACTTCGCTACATGGCGTGGGGCAATCCGGAGCAGCTGGGCGTCGAGCAGCAGCTCGTCGACGGATTCAACCGCCAGAACCGGGATATCCACGTCCGGCTCTTCCGCGTGCCGGCATCGGCCTACCTCAACAAGGCGATCATCATGCTGGCGTCCCGCACCGCGCCGGACGTCATTCGGATCGATCACTACAACTTTCCAAATCTGGTCCGCAAGGAGTACTTTCGCGACCTATCGCCATTCGCGGACTCCGACGCGCAGTTCGACAAGGCGGACATCTTTCCGGCGGCCCTTCAGGAGGGGATGTACCGAGGGCGCCTATACGGGCTGAACGTGCTTCTCGGCGGCGTGATGATGTACTACAACAAGGCGCTGTTCGCCGCGGCCGGCCAGCCCGATCCGTACAGGCTCTGGATGGAGCGCAGGTGGACCTGGGACCGGCTCCGCGAAGCGGCGATCGCTATCTCGCGCCACGCGCCGGACGGCCGGCCCGAGCGTCTGGGCGTGCAGATCCCCACGTTTCCGCACAATGCCTACATCCTGTGGGCGTTCGGCGGGGAGATCCTTTCGGCGGACGGCAAGCACTGCCTCCTGAACTCGCCTGGGTGCGCCCGAGCATACCAGTTCCTGGCAGACTTGCGGTGGAAGGACCGCGTCGCGCCCACTCCTTCCCAAGGCGCGCTCTCCGCCTTCGGGTTCGAGAGCGGCAAACTCGGCATGACTTTCGACTGGATGGGAATGGCCCCTCGATTCCGGCGCGCCGTAAAGAGCTTCGACTGGGACGTCTGCCCGGTGCCGTACGGCCCGGCAGGCGGCGCGGGAATCCTCAAGGGCAACCAGCTCGTCATGTCCGCGGAGACGGCCTACCCGGAGAAGGCCTGGCGGTTCATGCGGTACCTGACATCCGCTCGAACCGAGGCGATGCTCTACGGCGACAAGCTGCGGCGCGGCGACCCGGCTCGCCGCTCCGTGGCGAGGTCCCAGGAGTTCCTCCACGCGTCGCGTCCACCCTACAACACGGGCGCGTACCTTTCTGCGCTGGAAAACGGCCGGCTGCTTCCGATCGACGCGCGCTGGCAGGAGTGGTCGACGGTACTCAACGCGGAGCTGGACGAGCTCTGGGGCGGCCGCGACCTGGACGCTGCTCGCGTTCTCGCCCGTGCTGCGAGCAAGGTCGACGCCGTGCTCGCAAGCGAAGAGGGCTTCTAAGTGGCGGCCCTAACGGTTCGGCGGCGGTCGCTTTCCGGTCGGGAAGCGCGGTTTGGGCTGGCGTTCATTGCGCCCTGGCTCGCTGGATTCCTGGTCTTTGCGCTCGGGCCTATGCTCGCGTCGCTCTACCTGTCGTTCTGCAAGTACGACCTGCACCGACTGGAGTGGGTCGGCGCGGAGAACTACAGGCGCCTGCTCACGGCAGATCCGCTGTTCTGGCGGGCACTGCAGAACACCGTCGTGTACGTGGCGATTTCGGTCCCGCTCGGCCTGGCGGGGTCGCTGGCGATCGCGGTGCTGCTCAACCAGAACGTACGGGGCCAGCGGCTATTCCGCACGCTGTTCTATCTTCCGTCGCTCGTGCCGGCGGTGGCCTCGTCGCTGCTGTGGCTGTGGGTGCTGAATTCGGAGAACGGCCTGCTGAATTACGGGCTGTCGCTGGCCGGCCTGCCGCACAGGCTCTGTCCGCGCTGGCTTGAGGACCCGGTCTGGACGCTGCCGGCCTTCGTGCTGATGTCGCTATGGGGCGTTGGCGGCGCGCGAATGGTAATCTTCCTCGCGGGCCTTCAGGGGATTCCGGAGAGCTACTACGAGGCGGCGCACATAGACGGCGCGACGAGCTGGCAGAAGTTTTGGTTCGTCACCATTCCGATGCTCTCCTCCACGATCTTCTTTAATCTGATCCTCGGAGTGATCGGATCGTTCCAGGTCTTCACGAGCGCCTACGTCATGACCTCCGGTGGCCCGGGAAACGCGAGCCTTTTCTACGTGCTCTACCTGTTTCGCAACGCATTCGAGTACTTCAAGCTCGGGAAGGCTTCGGCGATGGCGTGGATCCTCTTCGCGGTGCTCTTGGGATTCACGATGATTCAGTTCAGGCAGGCCCACCGCTGGGTGCACTACGAAGGCGGCGATGAGTAGATTGAGCCCGCTGCGCGCGGGCGTCGTGTATCTCTTACTCGCCGCCGGCGCCGCGGTGTTCTCGCTGCCGTTCCTATGGACGGTCAGCACGGCCCTCAAAACGCCGGAAAATGTGTTCAGATCACCGCCGCAGATCGTGCCGCTCCCGGTTGCGTGGGACAACTTCGCCAAGGCGTGGACCGCGCTGCCGTTTCCAACCTACGTCGCGAACACGCTTTTCATTACGGTCGTGGCGACGACTGCGCAGGTTCTCACCGGGTCGCTGGTCGCTTACGGGTTTGCTCGATTTCGATTCCGGGCGCGGACGCCGCTGTTCTATCTCTTGCTGAGTACGATGATGCTGCCTTCACAGGTCACGATGATCCCGGTGTTTTTGATCTGGCGGCAGGCGCGCTTGATCGATACGTTCTGGCCGCTGATCGTGCCGGCGTTCTTCGGCGGCGGCGCGTTCAATATCTTTCTGTTGAGGCAGTTCTTTCTCACGCTTCCACGCGAAATGGACGAGGCCGCGCTGATGGATGGGGCCGGCTATCTGCGCATCTGGTGGAGCATCCTGATGCCGCTGGCGCGCCCGGCGCTCATCGCGGTGACGCTGTTCGCGTTCCTGGCGCACTGGGACGATTTCATGGGGCCGCTGATCTACCTCAACTCTCCGGAGAAGTACACTGTCTCGGTCGGTCTGCGGATGTTTCAGGATTCGTTCGGCACGAACCTGGAGCAGATGATGGCGGCATCGCTCATTCACATAGCGCCGACGATCCTGCTGTTCTTCCTCGCGCAGCGGTATTTCGTTCGCGGCATCGCTCTGAGCGGTATTGGGGGGCGATAATAATCGGCTACTACGCGTTTTACAACACGGTCTTGATGCTCGGATGGCCGCTCTGGACGGCCTACCTGGTTCAGCGCTACGTTTCGGGCAAGTCGCGACCGGGCTGGCTGCAGCGGTGGGGCCGCCTGCCCGATTCGATCACGGCGCGCGCCTCGTCGCGTCCACGGATCTGGGTTCACGCGGTTTCGGCCGGCGAGGTCGTAGCGGCCGTACCGATCGTCCGCGAGGTGCGCGCGCTGCTGCCGGGATACGATATACTCATCTCGGTGATCACTCCTGCCGGTATGGCGATGGCGGAGCAGCAGGCCGCCCCGCACGTCGACGGCCTGTTCTTCTTTCCGATCGACCTGCCGTGGGTCGCGAAGCGCGTGGTCGAGCAGGTGCAGCCGCGCGTGTTCATCAGTCTCGAAAGCGAGCTCTGGCCCAACGTCCTCCACGAGCTACACCGACAGGGGGCTACGGCGATAATGGCGAACGGCAGGATCACCGACCGCAGTTTCCAGCGCGTACGGCGGTTCGGCTCCGGGCTCTTCCGATGGATGTTATCGAACATGGACCGTATGCTAGTCCAGTCTGATGCCGACGCCTCACGAATCGTGCGGCTCGGCGGGGATCCCGGTCGCGTGCAGGTCGTCGGAAACTCGAAGTTCGACCAGGAGATCGCCGAGCTAACCGCCGAGGACGTAGCTCACATGCGCGCTGCACTGAAGCTGCCGGCGCAGGGACCCGTTTTCATCGCCGGCAGCACGCGCAGCGCGGAGGAAGAGGCCTGCATCATTAAGGCGTATCTCGCGATGCGGGCCAGCCATCAAGACCTCTGTCTGATCATCGCGCCGCGCCACGTCGCGCGCGCCGCGGAGCTTGCCGGCGCGATGACGCGGGCCGGTCTCCAGCCCGTCCGCAAAACCGAGGTCGGAGCGGCCAGCATTGCGCGGCACGTGATTCTCGATACAATGGGGGAGCTGGCAGACACCTACGCGGTGGCCTCGTTCGCGTTCGTTGGGAATACGTTCCCTCCGACCGTCAATGGCGGCGGGCAGAACCTGCTGCAGCCGCTTGCACACGGCAAGCCCGTCGCGTTCGGCCCGGAGACGGCAACGATTCGATCCGAGGTCGCGCTGGCGACCGGCGCCGGCGTCGGGTTTCAGGTTGGCTCCAGCGAGCAGTTGGCCGACTGGGGGATTGGTCTGCTCGAAAACGAAGCCGAGCGCGAGCGCATTGGAAGCCGCGCGCGCGCCCTGGTTCTGTCGCAGCGCGGCGTGTCGCGAAGATACGCAGACATCATTGCGGAAGTTGCGCTCGCCGCCGCAGGCAGCGGCCGGTGATGCACGCGAGCTCGGCCGCGGCAGCCGATATCGGCGCCGGCAACGGCCGCCGCGGCGCGCGCGCATACATAGTTTCGGCCGCTCGCGGGCGGCCGGGAGCGATTCCCGGTATAATAAGGGCTGCATTGGCGGCCC
>DATGJU010000588.1:0-12548 GCA_035295045.1 Chthonomonadaceae bacterium | reverse complement strand
AGCTCACCAGGCCGCGAAGGCGAAAGCCACCGCGGACACGGTGATCGTGCTGTTCATGGGCGGCGGAATGGCGCACACGGAGACCTTCGACCCGAAGCGCTTCACCGAGTATAAGGCGGGACTCGCGTCGAGCGCCGTCCTCAGCACCTTTCCGCAGATCGATACGGCGGTCGATTCGATCAAGTTCTCGCAGGGGTTGGAGAGAATCGCCGGCGTGATGGATCGCGGTACCCTCATCCGGACCTATCAGGCAGGCGACCTGGGCGCGATCCTCCACACGCGCCACCAGTACCAGTGGCACACCGGCTATGCGCCGCCGCAGACCGTCGCCGCCCCGCACATCGGCGCGGTGATCGCGCGGACGCTCGGCCCGAAGAATCCGGCTGTGCCCGCGTTCATCAACATCGGCCAGCGGTTCGACGTGGGCGAGGGCGAGGAGCTCAAGTCGTTCCACAGCGCGGGCTTCCTCGGCAGCGAGTTCGGCCCCTTTAACCTGCCATATCCGGACCAGGCTGTCGAGGCCGTTCGCCCACCGATGGGTATGTCGCCCTCGCGTTTCGAAAGCCGTGACCGGCTCCTTAAGACGCTGGCGGCGAACAGCCCGATCAATCGTTACGGCAGCGACTACCAGAAGGAGAGCCTGCTGCGGTCGCTGGACAATGCGCACCGGCTGCTGAGCAGTCCGGCGGCGAAGGCGTTCGACCTGACGCTGGAGCCCAAGGAGTCGTACGATCGGTACAACACGGGCCGGTTCGGGCTGGGCTGTCTGCTCGCGCGCAGACTAACGGAAGCGGGTGCGCGATTCATCGAGGTGACGACGGAGTACGTTCCGTTCTTCGGATGGGACACGCACGATAACGGCCACACGCGGCTCGTCGATATGAAGCGTCTGATCGACGCGCCGATCGCGCAGCTCGTACTGGATCTGGAGAACCGGGGCCTTCTCGACCGCACGCTGATCGTTGTCGCGAGCGAGTTCAGCCGTGACATGATGACGGAGGGCAAACCGGACAACAAGGTGCCGGACCAGGTCCAGGTGCCGGACACCATGACCGAACTCAAGCACTACGGAATGCATCGGCACTTTACCGACGCGGGCTCCGTACTGCTTTTCGGCGGCGGAGTGAAGAAGGGCGCGCTCTACGGGAAGACCGCGGACGAGCGACCATGCAAGACGCTGGAGAAGCCAGTGCCGATCGAGAATCTCCACGCCACGATCTACCAGGCTGCAGGGATCTCGCCGCGTCTGAGCTACGAGATCGAACGGCGTCCGTTCTACGTTACGCGGGACGGCCTCGGCAAGCCGATCGCCGAGATCATCGCCTGACGCGCCCTGCTGCAGGCCGCGCCGATCGGTGCAGCATGTTTGCGGAGAGAGGCAATGAGGAACCGATCCGTAATCGTGAACACGGCACGCGCCGAGCGGCTCGTCCGGCGCGACACCGAGCTGCGCGAGCCGCATCACGATGAGATGGTCGTCGCCGTTAAGGCGGTCTCGCTCAACCGCGGGGAGGTCAGCAAGGCGTTCTCGTACGCCGAGGACGGCTGGCAGATTGGATGGGACTTCGCCGGCGTCGTCGAGCGGCCGGCCGCGGCCGGCGGTCCGAAAGTAGGTGACCGCGTCGTTGGCATGGTAGCGAACGGCGCGTGGTCCGAGCGCGTCCTGGCGCCCGCCGAAGCGGTGGCCGTTCTGCCGGACGCTGTAGGCTTTGCGCAGGCGGCGACCCTGCCCGTAGCCGGCCTGACGGCGCTTCACGCGCTGCGGCAGGGCGGGCTGCTCGTGGGCCGCAGCGTACTGATCACCGGCGCAACCGGCGGCGTGGGCGACTACGCCATCCAGCTCGCGCGCCTCTCCGGCGCCCGCGTCGTGGCGCACGTTCGCCGCGCGGAGCAGGAAGCGCTCGTCCGGGAGTGGGGAGCGGATTCGGTCGCGATAGGTGAAGACCTGGCGGAAGCGGGCAAGCCGTTCGCGCCGTTCGATCTCATCGTCGATTCCGTTGGCGGTCCCGTGCTGGCTGCCGCGCTCACCATGCTTGCGGAGGGCGGCGTCTGCGTAAATCTGGGCGTCTCGGCAGACGCGGAGGTCACTTTCAACGCGGCGGCGTTCTTCCTCACCGGCCGCGCGCGCCTCTACGGGCTCATCCTGTTCGACGAGCTGGAGCGCATCGAGCCGGCCAGCATCGGTCTCGCGCTGCTCGCGGGACTCGTTGCCGACGGCAAGCTGGCGCCCCACATCAGCGTCGAGGCGCCCTGGTCGCAGGTCGCCGCGATTGCGCAGCAGCTCCGCGATCGCCGGTTCCCCGGCAAGGCGGTCCTCCACCTGGACTAGGCAGGCCAGTGTGCACTCGCGGAGACGCGAGAATTCGCCCCGGTCCGCGGACGCAAAAAACGGCCTGGCGATCCAGTGGATCGCCAGGCCGCTCAATGCGGTCCCGTTAAGCCTCGCAGACCCGTCAAGCCTCGGCCGCGTAGCCAAGCCTCGCCAGCAGGTCCTCCTTCGTATCGTCGGTGTACGCTTCGAATGTCTCGCGAGGCACGGAAGCGTTGAACTCCTCCTGCGGAATGGCCTCCGGGTCGCCCAAATCCGCCGGTTCGGCAGCCGCCTCGGCCCTCTGGTGGGCTTCGAGCTGCTGTATCGCCTCGTATACCTGGCCGCCAATCACGTTCATTATCTGCTCCGCGCTGACGCCCGGGACGACGGGAATCATCAGCGACAGCATCAAGATCGGTGTGTTCGGTTTCACTATAACGCCCTCCTTGGGAGGCGCA
This sequence comes from Chthonomonadaceae bacterium, assembly GCA_035295045.1. Lineage (GTDB taxonomy): Bacteria > Armatimonadota > Chthonomonadetes > Chthonomonadales > Chthonomonadaceae > DATGJU01. The sequence goes on along the minus strand of DATGJU010000588.1, from coordinate 9,779 downwards.
CATCTTCTCCATGTCCACGCGTTAGTACTATAACGTACTAATAGTATCCCTCATCTGGTCTCGGATTGCAAGCAATTTCTCGTCTATTTTTGTATACGATCTCGCGCACCCGCCGTTACGCCACTCTATCCAACGAAGGATGTCGGCCGTGCGCTACTGCATCTCGACGAGTTGGATCAGGTTGCCTTCGGTGTCGCGGAAGGTCGCGAAGAGCATGCCGCCCGACTCCATGGGCGGGAGGTAGAAGGGGATGCCGCGCTTGATCAGCTCATCGTAGCTCTCGTGGACGTTTTCGACGCTCAGCGCGACCTGGACGGCGTTTATGCTCGCGGAGTGCTCCGGCAGCGGCTCCGGCGAGACCTGCAGCCCGACCCCCTCGTTGAACATCACCCAGTCCTCCGACTCCTCCTGTATCGTGAAACCCAGCACGTCGCGGTAAAACCGCGTCGCCCGGTCGATGTCGTGGACGAGCACCATCGCCATCACGCCATGAAATCGCACCGCTCACCTCCAGATCGAACGCTAGAAACCCGTCTGAAGTCTACAGCAGATGGCGCGGCGTGTCAACGGACCTGCTCCGAAGGTCCGCGACTATTCAATCGTCATACGTTCGGGATATCGCGGGCCGATGCTCGTGGCAAGCCTGCGAAGAGCGTGCAGGGCGCTCCGTGCCGGCGCGCATTTCTCGGCGAAGCGCAGGAAAAACGCGTCGGCACACGCAACATGGCTGGCATGCGATGCGGCACCGGAAACCCACCCATAATGTGCGGTCTCGTGATCTCGGCGGCGCTGTTGGCGGCGGAAGCGGTCTGCCAGACGCCGGCGCCAACGAACGCAGAAGCGTTCCAATCGACCGTCGGGCCCCTGCTGCGCGCGAAGTGCGCTCCCTGCCACAATCCGAACCAGCGGAGCGGCGGCCTGGACCTGATCGGCGAGGCCGCCGCGCGGCGCGGCGGCGCGCACGGCGCGCCGATCAAGCCCGGCGACCCAGAGGCGAGCCTGCTGTTCCAGAAAATCTCGACGCGCCAGATGCCGCCCGGAATGCCGCTGTCCGCCACCGAGGTCGAATCGGTCCGCGGCTGGATCGCGTCCGGCGCAGCCTGGAGCGCAGAGCCGCCACGTGCCGCGCCGCCGGCCGCGCGCGCCGGCGCGGACTGGTGGTCGCTCCGCCCGCTAGCGCGCCCGGCGGTCCCGCTGGTCCACGATCGGAAGTGGGTCGCGAATCCCATCGACGCCTTCGTGCTTGCGAATCTCGAGCGGCGCGGCCTCCATCCCGCGCCGCCGGCCGATCGCGCCAAGCTCATCCGTCGGGTCTACTACGATATGCTCGGCGCACAGCCAGCGCCGGAGGAAATCCGCGCCTTCGTCGCCGACCGCGCGCCGGACGCCTATCCCCGTCTGGTCGACCGCGTGCTGGCCGATCCGCGCTACGGCGAGCGGTGGGGCCGACACTGGCTGGACGTGGCGCGCTTCTCCGAGAGCCAGGGCTTCGAGCGCGACGCGATAAGGGACCACGCCTGGCCGTATCGCGACTACGTCATCGACAGCCTCAACGCCGATAAGCCGTACGACCGGTTCGTCCGCGAGCAGATCGCCGGCGACGTGCTGCCCGGCGCCACCGCGGAGACCATCGCGGCTACAGGGTTTCTGGTTGCCGGGCCGTACGACGAGGCGGGCAACAGCTCCGTAAGCGCCTCGCTCCGGGCGATGGTGCGCGAGGAGGAGCTGGAGGACATGCTCGCCGCCGTCGGCCAGACGTTCCTGGGCCTCACCGTCAACTGCGCCCGCTGCCACGATCACAAGTTCGATCCCATCCTCCAGCGCGACTACTATCGGCTCAAGGCGGTATTCGACGGCGTCCACGGGGGCGACCGGCCGATGCCGCCGACAGCCGAGCAGCGGGCGCGCCAGGCAGAGCGGGATCGAGCCCGCGCCGCCGCGGACAGTGCGACCGAGGAGATCCGCGTCATCGAGGCGGGCGCGCGCACGAGGGAGGAGCTGTGGGACGTGCCGGACGTGCCGCTGCCGCTCGCGCGCTGGTCCTTCGTCGGCTCGGCGCGAGACACTATCGGCGGCATGGACGGCACGCTGCGCGGCGGCGCGGAGCTGACGGCGGACGGTCTGCGCCTGAACGGCAAGGCCGCCTTCGTCGAGACGCAGCCGCTGCGGCGCGATCTGCGCGCCAAGACGTTGGAGGCGTGGCTTCTTCTTCCGAACCGCGACCAGCGCGGCGGCGCGGCGCTCTCGATCCAGATGCCCGGCGCGGCCGCGTTCGACGGCGTGGTATTCGGCGAGCGGCAGCCGCGTAAGTGGATCGCCGGCAGCTCGCTGTTCGAGCGCACGCGCGATCTCGATGCGCCCGAAGAGACCACCCCGCCCGGCAGTCCGATCCACGTCGCCGTCGCGTACGGAGCCGATAACCGGATCACGGTGTACCGAAACGGAGCCGTCTACGGCGCGACCTACGTTCCTGACGGCCCGAACAGCGCGCTCCGCACGTTCAAGGCCGGCGAGGGGCGCGCGCTGATCGGCCTGCGCCACTCCGGAGCGCCGAATGGCTTCCTGGAGGGCACGATCCTCGAGGCACGGCTGTACGACCGCGCGCTGACCGCCGCGCAGGTCGCCGCCTCCTACCGGGCCGGACCGCGCCGCCACCCGCCGATCGCGCCGGTCGCCCTTTCGCAGGAGCGCGCCCAGCGGCTGGCGCAGCTCGCCGCGGAGCGCGACCGGATGGAGGCCATTGCCTCCGGCCCGACCGCGCCGGACACGGTCTACGCCGCGCGGCCCGCGCAGCCTGCGGAAACCTTTGTGCTGCTCCGCGGCAGCCCCGAGGCCCACGGCCCGCAGGTGACGGCCGGCGGCATCGGCGCGCTGGGCGCCTCAGATTTCGGCCTGCCTGCCTCCGCTCCGGAAGGCGAGCGCCGCCTGCGCTTCGCGGATTGGCTGGTCCGCCCCGAAAACGGCCTCGCCGCGCGCGTCATGGTCAACAGGGTATGGCACTACCACTTCGGCCGGGGCATCGTCGGCACGCCCAACGACTTCGGCTTCAACGGCGAAAAGCCGACAAATCCCGAGCTGCTCGACTGGCTGGCCGCCACTTTCTCCGCACCGGAGAGGCCAACCACCCGCTCCGCTGGAGGCACAGAGTCACCGAGAAATGGGGAGAGAAGAGAGAGGCCCGGCCACGACCTCGCCCGCGTGCCCGTTCACCCCATCACCTCATCACCCAATCACCATTTCGCCTGGCGCCTGAAGCCGCTGCATCGCCTCATCCTGCTCTCCAATACCTACCGGCAGTCCGCTGCTTACGACCCCGCGGCGGCGAGGCGGGATGCGGACGACCGGTGGCTCTGGCGCTTCGAGCCGCGGAGGCTGGAGGGCGAGGCGATCCGGGACGCGATGCTCGTTGCGAGCGGGCGCATCGATTGGAAGCGCGGCGGACCCGGCTTCCGGCCGTTCGTCGAGACGGTCAACAACTCGCACTTCTACGCGGTCTTCGACAAGGACGGCCCCGAGTTCAACCGGCGGACGGTCTACCGAATCAATGTCGACTCGGCCAAGAGCACGCTGCTGGAGACGCTGGACTGTCCCGATCCGTCCACGAAGATACCGCGCAGGAGCGTCACGACCACGCCGCTGCAGGCGCTGGAGCTGATGAACAATCGGTTCGTGCTCGATCAAGCCCGCTTCTTCGCCGCACGCATCCGCGCCGACGCCGGCCCGGACCCGGCGAAACAGGCCGACCGCGCCTATCTGCTCGCCCTGGGCCGCGCGCCGTTGGCGGCCGAGCGGATTCGGGCCGTGTCGCTCGTCCGCAAGGGCGCCGCCGCAACCCTCTGCTGGGCCCTGTTCAACAGCACCGAGTTTCTAACGGTGCGCTGAGCGCGTCGCAATAAGTAATTTGACAAGTCGATCCGCGCTTTTGGGTCGCCGAGATCGATGCGCTCAGCAATCACCGCCATCGATGTCAAAGAGACTTGTGCTACCTGCTTGGTCGCAATCGCGGCGCGTGCCATCGAAATTCGTCCGTTCGCGTATCGATTGAACAACCGGACGAACGCCTCGCCCGCATGGGGCGTCAGCCCCGTATGGGCGGGCGATGAGCCAAGACCGCCGGGTGCGCTATGGCTGCGCGGGGTTCAGCCCAGTGGCCCACGCCCGCCCTCGCGCGGCCCGGGCGCCCGCACACCGACGTCGTCGGCCCGCCACCGCGGTCCTGGCGCCCGCACGCCGAAATGCGCGGCCCGCCATCGCGCGGCGCGGTCGCCCACGCTGGCCACCCGTGCGATGGCCTCGGCGCCCCGAGCCTGTGGCGTGCGGGGTGTGGTGTGCGGCGCGCATGCAGGGTCCTCGGCGCCCGCGCACTGGCCTCGGCGGCCCGCAGTATCGCGGGCTGGCCGCCCGTCACCGCGCGGCAGCGCAGTCAACTATTATCCGGAGGCGCCGCGCGCGTCGTCCATTTAGCCGCGGGGGAATCACGGAATGAACAGCAATCCGAGAACAGCAGAGGCCGCTCCCATCTCCCGCCGCGCGATGCTGACGCAGGCGGGCGGTGGGCTGGGCGCCATCGCACTGGCCTGCCTCCTGCACGAGAGCGCCGAGGCGCAATCCACGCCGGGCGCGCTCGGCGCGACGCACTATCCGCCGAGAGTGAAGCGGGTCATCCAGATATTCTGCGCGGGCGGAATCAGCCACGTCGACACGTTCGACTGGAAGCCCGAGCTCGTTCGGAGTCACGGTAAGGCGATGACCGGCAAAGGGACCGTCGACACGTTCTTCGGCCAGCCCGGCAACCTGATGAAGAGCCCCTGGGCGTTTCGTCAGCGCGGCAAGAGCGGCCTCTGGGTAAGCGACCTGCTGCCCCATATCGCCGACTGCGTAGACGACATGACCTTCATCCACTCGATGGTCTCCAAGTCTTCGAACCACACGCCGGCGACCTTCTTCATGAATAGCGGCTTCACGATGAACGGCTTTCCCTGCCTTGGATCGTGGCTATCCTACGGTCTGGGAACGGCGAATAGCAACCTGCCCGCTTTCGTGGTCCTGCCCGATTCGCGCGGCGTGCCGGCCGGCGGCGCCATCAACTGGACGTCGGGCTTCCTGCCGGCCGCGCACCAGGGAACGGCGCTCCGCACGTCTGGCGCGCCGGTTACGGACCTATTTCCGCCGGCAGACCTCGACCTGCCGAGGCGAGCCGAGGGCCTCGCGCTTCTGGATCGCGCCAACCGGCAGTTCGCCGCGGACAATCCCGGAGACTCGGCGCTCGATGCCCGAATCCGCTCCTACGAGCTCGCAGCGCGGATGCAGGTGAGCATTCCGGAGGCGGTGTCGGTGGAGACGGAGCCGGCGGAGACGCGCCGGCTGTACGGTATGGAGAATCCCGTCGCGGCGCCGTTCGGACGGAGCTGCCTGCTCGCGCGCCGGCTCCTGGAGCGCGGCGTCCGGTTCGTCCAGCTCTACAACGGCGGCGCGTTCGGCTCGCCGCGGATCAACTGGGACGCGCACGAGGACCTGGTGGACAACCACACGAAGCAGGCCGCCACGATGGACCAGCCGGTCGCGGGGCTGCTCCACGACCTGAAGCGGCGGGGCATGCTGGACGACACGCTGGTTCTCTGCACGACGGAGTTCGGACGCACGCCGATAACGCAGGGCATCGGCGCGAAGGGCAGGGACCACCATCCGCACGCATTCACCGTGTGGATGGCGGGCGGCGGGCTGAAGCCGGGTTTCGCGTATGGCGCCTCAGACGAGGTAGGCTACTTCGCCGTCGACAGGCCCGCGGAAGTGTACGATCTGCACGCTACCGTGCTGCGGCTGCTCGGTATCGACCACAAGCGCCTGACGTTCTACCACAACGGCATCCGCCGCCGCCTGACGGACGTGCATGGGCAGGTCATTGATGGCGTGATGGCGTGATACGCCTCGATGGCCGTGGTAGGCCGGCGCTCTGTTACCCGTGCGTCGCCTCTTCGTCTAACGGCTGATACCGTGCGGCCAATGGTACAGCTCGATCCGGTAGCCGTCGGGGTCGTGGAAAAAGAGCTGGAGCGGACCGTCCGGCCGGGGCGCGGGGCCTTCCATTGCGGTCACGCCCTTTGCGGCCAGCTCCGCCTTCGCGGCGTGCGTGTCGTCCACGAGCAGAGCGAAATGGTGATGCCGCCGCCTCGACGACTCCAGCAGCGGATCCGCGATGAGGTGAAGCTCCTGGCGGCCGAGCGCGAACCAGGCGCCCGCAAAGTTGAACGCCGGGCGCGGAATCGGCGGCAGGCCCAGCACGTCCCGATAGAACCTGATCGACGCGTCCAGGTCACGGACATGCAGCGCAACGTGGTTAAGCTCGCGAATCTCGATAGCCATCGGTCCAGCGACTCCTTGGAAGTGCTGCCAGCCTATTCGACCGTTGCGGCGCAATTGCCTGCACCCGAAAACCTGAAAACCTGAAAACCGAACTCCAAAGACCGAACACCAAAGACCGAACGCTAAACACCAAACACCGATCCACCAACGTGGGGCCCAAATCGATGCAGTACGCAATCAGATCGCAATTATCGCGGCACTGGACGCTCGGATCCATCGCCGCCCTCTGCCTGATAGCGGCCGGCGGCCACCCGCTCCGGGCGCAGCAGAGTGATCGGCACGATACCGCGCAGGTGCAATCGCAACCAGCCTCCGTAAAGCGCGCGAAGTCGCCGCTCCCCGTCGCCGACGATAAGGCGCGCAGGCTGGCCGCCGGCCCGGTCGCGGACCAGATCGCCAGGTCCGTCCGCGCCGACAGCTATGCGCCTCCGCCGAAGGAGCTGCTTGTCGACTTCCTCGCCGGCGTCCACACCGGCCCCGCCGACCGCGCCGTCGTGGGCGTCGAAGTGGTAAACAAGACGAAGAGCGGGGAGGCCGAGCGCCGGCATTTCGATGGCCTGCTCATTCGCTGCGATGGATTCGTGCTCGTCCCGCTGCGTCTCGTGTCGCGCGGCATGTCCGGCGGCCGGGAGGCGGAGACGCAGACGATCCAGGTGACGCTCAACCCCGGCACTCCGGACGCGAAGCGAGTCCCCGCGGATCTGAACCGGTTCACCTCCACGCGTGTCGCTATGGCGGTCATCCGGCTGAAATATACCCACGCTCCGGCGGCGCGCACGCTGCTTCCGGACACGCTGAAGCCCGGCGATGGTATCGAGGTCGTCTGGTCGGAGTGGGACGACGAGACTGCGCGCTTCGCGAGCGTTCGCCAGCGCACGGTACACGTCGCCGAGCCGCCGAAGGACGCCGTGCAGGCGAAGGCACAGGATATCCGCGCCGGCGAAATCCGGCTGGACGAGTCGCTGGCCGGAGTTCCGCCGGGCGCGGCGGTCGTCGGGCCGGAAGGCATGGCGCTGGGCATCCTGCCCGACAGCGCCGCGCGCCACGATCGGTTCATCAGCATGGCGGTCCTGGCCGGCGTTACGGGCTGCGTCGTGCCGGTACCCACGACGGACGAGGAGTTCGCCCGGCTGCAGAAAGCGGCCGGGCACGAATCCGACCCGCAAGATCAAGGCCTCGCCCAGGCTTTTGCGCCGCTGGGCCAATCAAAGGACCAGTCGCCGGCCGCCGCGCAGGATGACCGATCCAAAATCCTGAGTCCGAAATCCAAGATCGCAAACGACATGGTCACCGTGCCCGGCGGACCCGTGAAGCTGCCGCTCGGCATCCTGACCGACTACCATGAGATGGCGCGCGAGATGGTCGCGTGCGTGCCGGAGTTCAAGATCGACCGGTACAAGGTGAGCAACAGGGAGTACTACGCCTTCTGGAGCGCCCTGCCAGAAAAGGAGCGCAAGAAACCGGAGGTGATCGCCGCCTTCTATCCGGTCTCCTGGGCGACTACCGATCCGCCGTTCCCCGCCGAGATCGACGACACGCCCGTCCTCGGCGTACCAATCGCCGGAGCGGAGGCCTACGCCCGCGCGCAGGGCAAGCGGCTGCCGACGGCCTACGAGTGGTGCCGCGCGGCGTTCGGCCCTCTTGGCGATCGCGTGCCGCCGGAGTGGGTGACCCGCTACATCCAGGACCGGCAGGAGACCTGGCGCCGGCTCGTGCTGGATCACTACGCGCAGGTCGAGCCGATACTCGAGCGAGACGCGCAGCTTCGGCAGGCCGCCGAGATCGACCAGAAGTTCAGCCGCCGTCCCGTCCCGATAACCGAGGGCATGAGCATCTACGATCCGCTGTTTCCGTACTTCTCCATCCCCATTCTCGCGCTGAACGACCGCAGGGCCGATCTCTCGAAGTGGTCCGCGAACCGCGTGAACGCCGAGGTGGACCGGCTCTGCGCGGCGTGGATCGATCCGCTCTACGTTCTGCCAGGCGGCAGCCGCCCGTTCGACGTAAGCCCGTTCGGCGTCTGCGACATGCTTCTCAACGGCAATGAACGCGTCGCCGCCTACGCCGAGATGGCTACGCCGCAGGAGTTCATCTCCCCGACCTTCATCCCTGGAATCACCAACCCGCTCCTGCTCTTCGACCTGCCGGACGCCAGGCTCCGAAGCCAGTTCGGCGGACTGCGCCCGGCAGGTCCGGGTCTCGTCCGCGAGGACTTCCGCGTCGTCCGGGACGATCTGTTCGAGAACCCGCTGCTGTCCCGCCGCCTGGTGGCGTCGAGCGCCCGCGTCGTATCGAATACGCGGATGTTCTGCCCTGCGCAGAACGAGGAGTTCGTCGAGCTGGCGGAGCATCTGCTGGAAACGAGGGAGATGATCTGCCCGGTCTGCGATCTGCGGATCGGCACCATGTCGAACGATACGATCGACTCCGGCAACTTCTCCGCCGGGACGATAACCCACAAGGTCAGTCCGCTAACAAAGGGTTCGGAGTGGCTGGAAGCCGGCGCCGCCAACTCAGGATGGCCGCTTGCTTACTCGGACGTGCTTAACGATACCAATCCGGGCTACATTGAAGCCCCAGGCATTCACTACATCATGCGCATCTACACGCACGAGCGGACCGAGCCGCGAGTCGACCAGGTGATCGGCGCATTCAACGGCAGGTACTTCTACGAAACGCCGTACTACGCGTTCTGGTCCGGCCCGCCGAAGCACATGCACCGCGAGATGGGCCGCGAGTGGGCGCGCGACTCGAACGACTTCGTCGGCTATGCGATGCTGGGCATCGGCTCCTCAACGCAGCCGCCCGACATCTTCCTGATCCCCAACGGCTTCCGCTGCGCGCGGTAGCTGGTTGCAGGTAGTCGGTAGCTGGCAGGGGGTTGCTAGTGGTAGACATTCATCATCTGATCCCGGTCATAAGGGGCTTAGGTCAGGATTGTATCACCTGATCCCCGTCACTCCTTGTTTCCTGGATCGGTTCTGAGATTTGTCCAGCAGTCAGTAGCGGATCGTCGGTGCCGCGCGGTAGGACGCAGGCGGTCGGTAGGTAGTGGTCGTTAGGTGGTCGCCGGCGGCTGGCGGCTGGGTGAGACGGCGCCTCTTGGCTGGCGCGGGGCAGACCTCGGTCCGTGGCAGCCGGGGAGCGCGATGACGATTACGCCATGGCGGCAGAGCTGTATGCGTGGCGGCGCATCGTTGCCGCCACGGGGAGGTTACAGCAATGACGTTTCGCCCTGTTGTCGGTTTCGCAGCGGCTTTGGCGCTTCTGCTTCTCACAACCCTGATATCGCTTTCGACGCAGGGAACGCAGCTTGCAGCATCTGGGTCCGCGGTGGCCGAACCGACTGTGGACGGCGCCCTCAGCGCGCCCGTAACCTGCCGCATGCAGCCGACCGATCTCTACCTCCTCCTCGC
>DATGJU010000587.1:0-3841 GCA_035295045.1 Chthonomonadaceae bacterium | reverse complement strand
TCTCGCTGAAATCCGGCTCGTGCCCGACCAGCATTATGCGACGGCCTTCAGTCATCCCCGTGGTCAGCTCGTCCAGCTCACCGATATCGAAGCAGCCGGAAGCAAGTCCGTCCGCCACGCGTACCTGCAATTGGCCGCCCTTAAGCTCGGCTGCCGCCAGCTCGGCAGTCTTGCGGGCGCGCGGCAGCGGACTGGTGAGGATTTCGGCGACTTCCGGCGCGAGCCACGCTATGCCTTTTGCGACCCGTTTCATCTGCGCGATGCCGGCGTCCGTGAGCGCCCGGTCGAAATCGCGGCCGCTGGAGGCCCGATTCTCTGCCTCGCCGTGCCTCAAAAAGTAGATTCTCACCGGTCTATTCGGTCGGTCGCTCCGAAAAGTCCGGAAGCGACTGCAGTTGGTCCAGCGCGCGATGGAAGTCGCGCATTTCGTCCAGCGTGATCGCGCCGAGTCCGGTCAGGCGGGTCCGTTCGGCGGTAGTGAGCTCGGTCGGCTGGTCGATGAGCACGCTGTCTTCCCATTCCTCTTGCTTAACGAACTGCTCCCCAAGCTTCTTGCATCGGGAGCACCGGTATTTGATGTAGACGTAGCTCGGTCCAAACTGGCGCATGCACAACCCCTGCTGCATCACATCGCGCCGCAACACACGCTGCCCGCAGTGACACTTCAGACTGGTCTTCATTCCGTCGTGAACCTCCGAGCCGCCGCACGTCGCTCCGGTACTCGAAAGCGCGTGCGCTATCGGCCGAACCTCGGGACTGTGGACCGTTTCGGGTTGGACTTACGGCCGGAAACGATTACAATGCCGACTTCTAAATTATACCATAGAATAATATTTGCCCCGAGGCTATGCTATGCTGCGGGCGCGCCGCGGACCCCCTTCGGCACGAAATGCCGATCGAAACAGGCCACGGCGTATCGGTCCGTCATGCCGGCGATGTAGTCGCATACGCGTTGCGCCCGATCCGGCACGTGCCAATCGCGCAGTCCCTCCTGTCCGGTCATCTCCTCGGGCCGCTCCATATAGTGGCTGAAGAGGGCGCGAATCACGTGCTGCGCCTTGCGCAGGTCTTGATGGCGCGTCGTGGCATTCCAGTAGACGCGCTCGAACAGGAACTCCTTCAACGCGTCGGTCGCCGCGGAGACGGCCGGCGACATCTCGACGCAGGCGCGGCCGGCGCTGAAGGCCACGATATCCTGGACCATCGTCGCGATCCGGTGCGAGTGCGTATGGCCGAGCGATTCGAGCTGTTCGACCGGCAGGTCGGACTGCTTCAGGACGCCCGCTCGGAAAGCGTCGTCGATGTCATGGTTGACGTACGCGATTCGATCGGCGATCCGCACCACGTGGCCCTCAAGCGTCGCGGAGCGCTCGGCAGAGGCGTCCATTAGGTCGCGCCGCCCTTTGCTGTGCCGGGCAATACCGTCGCGGACCTCCCACGTCAGGTTGAGGCCGGGCGAGGCGGCCCGCTCGTCCGCCGGCCGCTCGCCAGTACCGGTCTCGAGCAACTCGACGACGCGCAGGCTCTGAACGTCGTGGCGGAATCCCGCCTCAGGCACGAAGTCGCGGATCGCGGCGTCAAGCGCCTCCTCGCCCGCGTGACCGAAGGGCGGGTGACCGAGATCGTGCGCCAGCGCGATCGCCTCGATGAGATCCTCGTTAAGCTGCAGCGCGCGGCCGATCGTCCGGGCAATCTGCGCCACTTCGAGCGTATGGGTGAGGCGGGTGCGAAAGTGATCCTCTTCAGGGTCGATAAAGACCTGAGTCTTGTGCTTCAGCCGGCGGAACGCCTTGGAGTGCAGCACCCGGTCCCGGTCTCGCTGGAAGGCGGTCCGGATCGGATCCGGCGGCTCCGGCCGAACGCGTCCTCTCGAGTCGGCGGCACGAGCGGCCCATGGCGCCAGCGCGTCCCGCTCCCAGCGCTCCTGGCGCTCTCGTGGCGTTTGCGGCTCGGCGGTGGCGTCCTGTTTCATGGCAGCAGGATACCGAAGCCATCTACGGATTGTCAAGGCGAACCACGCGCGGCCGCGCTCCGGTCGCTAGGACGAACGAGCGGCTGGAACGCCGTTCGGCTCGATGCTGGCGGTCCGCTTGCAGGAGGCGCGGCCGTCGGCGGCAAACCAGTGACGATCTAATTCGGATACCGGGGAGGGAAAGAATCGATGGAGTACCGCGCGCTTGGGCGCACCGGGGTGCAGGTAAGCGCACTGTGCCTCGGCTGCATGAACTGGGGAGACACGAACAGCGGAACGAGCGAGGAGGAGTCCATCCGGATCATGCACCGGGCGATGGATGCGGGCATCAACTTCTTCGATACCGCTGACGTTTACGGGCGCGGCGCGAGCGAGACGATTACCGGTAAGGCGCTGGCAGCCGACGGCCGGCGGGACCGGGTGTTTCTTGCGACAAAGGTGTACAACCGGATGGACGACGCCGACCCGAACGCATGGGGCAGCCATCGCTACCATATCGTCAAGGCATGCGAGGACAGCCTGCGCAGACTCGGCACGGACCATATCGACCTGTACCAGATGCATCGGCCAAAGTCCTCGATCCCGATCGACGAGACGCTGCGGGCGCTGGACGATTTGGTCCGGCAGGGGAAGGTCCGGTACATCGGCACGAGCACGTTCGGCGCCTGGCAGCTCATGGAGGCGGCCTGGGCCGCAAAGGAGCTTGGGCTGAACCGGTTCGTCTGCGAGCAGCCGCCGTACAACCTGCTGGACCGTCGCGTCGAGAGGGAGCTCCTGCCGTTTTGCCGCACGTATGGCGTCGCGGTCATCCCATGGGCGCCGATCGCGGGCGGCCTGCTGTCGGGCAAATACCGGCTGGGCAAGCCGCGGCCCAGCGGCGCACGCTACGAGAAGGGAGCTTTCGCAAACCGCGACAACGACAGGGCGCTCGGCCTCATCGAGCCCTACCTGGAGTTCTGCGCGGCGCGGGACGTGGCGCCCGCGGAGATGGCCCTGGCCTGGTGTCTTTCGCGCGAGGGCGTCACGAGTCCGATCGTCGGGCCGCGCACGATGGAGCAGCTGGAGGCGTATCTGAAGGCCCTCGCCATCGAGGTCACGGCCGACGACACGGCGCGTCTGGACGCGATTTTCGAGCCGGGCACGCACGCCAGCAACTACTACCAGGCCGACTTCGGACCGAATGCACGCTGGATGTAAGGCAGCCGGCAGCCGCAATCGCCTGGTCCCTTCCTTGGCGCTACGTCCACGCGTATCGTGAGGATGGGCAACGCCCGCCTAGTGATCGGTGTAGTGGCTGAACATCTCGCTGACCGAGCTGTCCTGGTGAATGCGGAGTATCGCGTCGGCGAGCATCGGCGCTACCGACAGCACCTTGACTTTCGGCGAGAATTTGTAGTCGGGGATCGGGATCGTGTTCGTCACCACGACGGAGCGGAGCGGCGAGCAGTTCAGCCGCTCGACCGCCTTGCCGGAGAGGACCGGGTGCGTGCAGCACGCGTGGACCTCTGCGGCGCCGCGCTCCATGAGGGCGGCAGCGCCCTCGCATATCGTGCCGCCGGTGTCGATCATGTCGTCGATCATCAGGCAGACTTTGCCCTTGACATCGCCGATGATCTCCATGATTTCGACGGTGTTCGGCTCCGGCCGCCGCTTCGCGATTATTGCGATCGGAGAGTTCAGATGCTCCGCCAGCGCCCTCGCCCGCGAGACGCCGCCGACGTCCGGAGACACGACTACCGTGTTTCCGTTGTACAGGCCCTCGCTGATCAGGTAGTCGGCGATAAGCGGGCCTGCGTAGAGATGATCGACCGGCAGTCCGAAGAAGCCCTGGATCTGGCCCGCGTGCAGATCCAGGCAGAGAACGCGGCT
>DATGJU010000586.1:0-6790 GCA_035295045.1 Chthonomonadaceae bacterium | reverse complement strand
CCGGGGCGCCGCCGCCGCCGCCGCAGCCGGGCAGCGCAATCGCAGCAGCCATCGCGGCGAGCAGGCCAAGGGACGCCGGACCGGCCTGTCGAAGCGTGGATTTCATTCTCTGTTCCCCTCCTGTGCGGGCTATCTGATGGTCACCGGCAGGGTTGCCGAGATTTGGCTATTTGGTTCGTAGACAGTAATCTGCGTCGTTCCGGAGCTGCCGCCTACTGGCGTGCTGACCGTGGCCTGGTTCGAGCCTCCAGACGTGGGCGCGACGGACGCCAGGTCCGGGTCGCTGGAGACGAAAAACAGCGGCAGATCGAGCGGCTGGTTGTTCGCATCCAGCGCATTCCCCGAAATCTGGGCCATATCGCCGTCTTGGTTGATCGAGAGCTGCGGCGGATTCACCACGACTCTGACCACGCGCATCACCATCGGCGCGGTCAGCGTGATGGTTTGCGCCGGCAGGATAGTGCCGGTTGCCGTTCCGGTTGCCAGGACGTTTCCCGTCGCGCTAACGGTAGGGAATGCCGCCACGTCCACCCGAACAGGCCCGATGGGCAGCGAGGCAAACTGCACCGTGATCAGCGGCAAGAGATTACCGCCGGTGTCGAACGGAGCCGTGACGACCCGCGTAGGAGCCAGCGCGGCCCCTGTCGATGGATTGGTAAGACTGACCGTAACCGAAAGCGCCCCGAATGGGATGTTACCGGCAAACGCCTGTCGCGTCCGCGCCACCGTGGTCTTCCCACTGGCCTTCGACGGCGCCGCGGGCCGCGGCTGGAACTGCAGGCCAACGCTCACTGTACCCCGCGCACTGCCGGTTGCGGGCGCGCCACCCCCGCCACAGCCGGCGGTCGCCAGAGCGCATAGCGCCAGAAGGCCGGCTGCCAGTATCGAAAGACGCGTTCTCATTTCCGATTTATCTCCTTGGGGGAGCTAGCCGCCCACGAACACGGTGACGCTGGCGAGCGTGCCGCTATTGGGCTCGATGACCGTAACGTTGGTTGACCCCTCCGACACGCCATTGACCGTAGCGCTGGTAGGATTGGCGGGGTTGAAGGACACACTCGCGATGCCTGGGTCCTCGGAGAGCCAGGTTAGCGGATACTGCAGCGGGCGCCCCTGCGCGTCAAGCGCTTGAGCGGTCACGTTGGCCATTCCGCCGCCGGGCGCGATCCCGACCTGCATCGGGTTCACCGTCAGCGTCTCCAGGGTGAGCTGTACAGGCACGACGAGATTGGCGGTTCCCCCCGAGGGCACGGTCGTCGAGCCGCTGCCTGCTGCGATGGGCGGCTGCTGGCCGGCCGCATCCGGGAACGCCGATGCCTGCACGGTTACGCCCCCCGCCGGCAGGTTCGGAAACGTCACGTTGATGATCGGCGGCGTCTGATTCTGCTGCGTGAACGGCGCCGTCACTAGCTGGGTCGGGGCGAGCAGCGCGCCGGCGCTGTCCGTTACCGATACGCTGACGGCTTTTGTCCCGAGCGGAATGAAGCCGCCCGCCGTCCTCGATCTGGCCGGCTGCGTGGCGGCGCGCGCCGCCTGGAGGTTCAGCGTAAGCGTAAGCGCGCCGCGCCCGCCGCCGCCCGCCCCGGCGCCGCCCGAGCCGCAGCCCGCGGCGAGCGGTATGGCCAAGCCCGCGCCAAGCAACGTTCGGCGTGTCATTCTCGTTGTCATAGATAGGTGGCTCCCTCACGTTCCGTCCGGCCGCTGGAGCGCGGCGGACACGCTGCCTGATCGCGCCTCAGGCAGCGGCCTGAATCCGGTGCGAGTGCCGCCGCGTGCCGCTCGGTCAGAACTACGCCAGCGATTGCTGCGGTCTAACGTCCGGTGGTCCAACTTGCGACGACCTACTGATAGGTGACCCGCACAACGGCGGTTAGCTCGCTATTCGGCTCTACTACGGTTACCTGCGTCGTACCATGGGCATTGCCAATCGCAATGATCGCACGCCTTGGATCCGCTGAATTCTCGTCCACGTCTGCAATATCCGGGTCTGACGAGATGTAGAGCAGCGGCAAATCCAAGACTTGCCCCGCAGCGTTAACGGCCGTCGCAACGATCTGTTGGCTCTCATCATTTGCGCTTAGCAGCACGCTCACCGGACTGATCGACAGCTTGGTAATGGTCAAGATCATCAGCGCATTCAAAGTGGTGGTCTGGCCTGCCGGCACGGTTCCAGAGACACTGCCTGTGGCAAGCGGGAATCCCGTTGCGTCCTCACTCGGGAAGGCGGCGACGACCACTCGAATGGGTCCAGCCGGAAGCGCTGCGAACTCAACCGTCACGAGTGGCTTTATTACCCCGGTCGCATCCACCGGCGCGGTGACAATGCGCTGTGGCGCCAACGACGCGCCGGTTGCGGGGTTGACGATATTCACGGTTACGGCCCGAGACCCAACCGGTATGTTCCCGGCGTAGGCCACGCGCGAAAATGTCAGCCGCCTGCCCTTGGTATTAGTCCGGTTGGCCTTACGTACGCTCTTGCCACTGATCGCCTTCAAGTTCGCCGGAATTGACGCAAACCTCAGGCTAATCGCGACCGCTCCGCGCGCGGTCGCCATGCCGCCGCCGCAGCCTGCGAGAAGCGGAGCCGCAAGTGCGGCGCCTATCAGCGCGCGGCGCGTTAGCGTCCCAGGACCAGCTTGTTCCATCGGTTCGTTCATCGATCGACACTGCCTTGCATCGCGACTTGATCCTCTGCCTGTGCCAACAAGCGCGCCCCATTCGGCGCGACCCCCGCACGCTGCCCTAGTAGTGTGCCTGCAGGCCAATGCCCGGCTGCCATCGCGCGGCGCCCGGCTTCGAGAGCGTGATCAACGCATCGGCGTACCGCGTTATGGGAGTGTGCAGAGCGAGATCGACGGAGTGGCCGAAATGACCGCGGTAGGCCAGCTCGATGGCAAGGTCCGCATGAAACTTATGGAAGATCTGCGGGAAGTAGAGGCCGGCCGCATAGACCGTCTGATGGTCCGTGTCGACGCCGCTTTCGCCGTACACTTCGAGCCGCTGCGGAAGGATCGGATATTCGAAGTCGCCCGTCGCGCCAATGGTCTTCTGCGCCGTGGCGAGCGCCGTTACGGCGATGAGTCCCGTCCGCACGGGCATTGCGATCCGGGCGGTGTATCCGCCCACATTCGGCCTGCTGAGCGGATTGATCTTGTCGAGCCACCCCACCTGGACCGTATAGGCGCCGGTCTCCGGCAGGTCCCACAGGATGCCGTCGGCCGACGTGAAGCTGATGAGCGTCCCAAGGAGGCCGTTCGAAACCGGTCCGGGCAGCCAGTGGAAGCGCCCGACCTGTACGTCGCCGATATGGCGGTTCCGATAGCGAAGCAGCAGCTCGTCGAGCTGGTTGTTCGTTGAGCGCTCGAGGGTGCCGATGCGGCCCCCGGCGCGAACGTATACGCTGCCGACGACTGCCGAGTCGCTCGCATAGGCGAAGGCGGTATCCGAGCGGGAGGTAGTGAATCCGACGCCGCCGAACTCCGGCACGCGTCCGAAGATGGCCGCGCGCCCCGGTCCGATCGAAACGTTCAGGCCGCCGGTGCTATTCGGATTGCCGTTGCCGATACCCACGCCGACATTGCCGGTCCCCGGCTGGTTGGTGCTGCCCACGCCGACGCCAAGATCCCCCGTGCCATTCTGGTGGTTCGTGCCGCGCTGGTCCGTGCCGGATAAGATCTGGATTCCCGGCGCCTCGTCGCTGTAGTTCTGGGACGAGTTTCGCGCATTGTCCAGTTCATAGGTCGAGTGGCGCTGCCGCTCGTAGAAGAAGCCGCTCAGGTTGGTCTGGCTGTCGCCGTGCAGCTTGTCCATCATGAACGGGAACTGCTCGCCGCCCGCGAACTCCTTCGGCTCTGTGGCATAGGGATCGGCCGGCTCGCCGTTGAGCCCGACATAGGTTTCCATGTTCTTTTCGAGGACGACCACACGCGCGCCGGGGGGATTGATTATGTAGAACCACAGGCCGGCATTGGCCCCGTTCGGGAGCGGCGCGTTGAGCGTGATCGTGCCGGTCGCGGGATCGAACGCGGTCACCGTGCGCGCCTGAGCCTGGCCTCCGGTCACGAACTGGAGCCGTCCGCCGATCCAGTTCTCCGCGTTGCCGATAAGGTCGTCGGAGGCCAACTGGGCCGCGCCCGGCGTCGTCACGCGGCCGGTAATGAGCGCATTCTTCGCCGCGGTCACGAAGACCTGGTGCCCCTGTGGCCCGAAGCAGCGAACGACGTCCCTGTGTGCCTCGGTGTGAAAATCGAACTCCGTGCCGCGGACCGCACAGAGGGCCTGCACGCCGATGATACGGCCCGGACCGTTGTACTTGCCGTACGCCGCGCCGTTCTTCTGCGGAACGGAGACGTCACGCTGACGCGCTCCTGCGCTGATCACGACCTTCGTGCTCTCGTTGACACGAAGGTAGCTCTGGTCGGTGAACAGCACCCCGGCCATGCTGCGCAGACCAGTAACCAGCTCATCGCCGCGGTTCAGCGTCTGCTGCAGCGGCGCATCGACGAACGACCGGTCGTCGCGGCTGTACTTGACGATGTTCTTCTTGTCTTGCAGTTTGGCGTTGAGCTGCGCCGTCGCCGCGCAGCTGCAAAGAAGGGCGCCGCACGACAAGGCGAGCCAGGCGCTGCGCAGTTGCGCGCGCTCAGCTCTCGGGAGTCGTCGCCGCCCGTCCGGTGACGCTATATGCACGTATGCCCTCCTCTCGCCCTCTGATTGTAAGCTCGCCAACGTAGCGCGCGTCGATGGTTCCGTCCAGCTTTTCAAGCACCGCCTCGCTGATCAGGATCTCGGTGCCGAACTCCTTGTTGAGCGGCTCCAGCCGCGCCGCCGCGTTGACCGCGTCGCCGATCACCGTGTACCCGAGCTGGCGCTTAGCGCCGACCTCGCCGAAGACGACATCGCCCGAATTGATGCCGATCCGCACCTTCAGGGGCGGAAGTCCGAGGTTTTCGCTGAGCTCACGCCACGACCGCATGGCGGACTGCATTTCGAGGGCGCACTCGACCGCCTTCTGCTCGTGGTTCGGCAGCGGAAGTGGCGCGTTGAAGTAGGCCATGATCCCGTCGCCCATGATCTTGTCCAGCGTTCCGCCATACCGGTCGATTATCTCCACCATCTCGTTCAGGTAACGGTTGAAGGTCGCTACCACTTCGTGCGGCCTCATCTTTTCCGAGAGCGAAGTGAAGCCCTGGACGTCGGTGAACATGATCGTAAGGTGGCGCTCCTCGACCGTGCCGGGCTTGAAATCCGTGTCGAGTACCCGGGTCATGACGTTCGGGCCGACGTATCGCTGGAACGTCGCGCGTGCGCGGCGGGCCCGGCGGTCCTCCACGCCGTAGAAATAGACGCTCTCCAGCCCGTACGCAAGAACCGTGGCGAGCCCGATCTGCACCGGCCGCAGCACGACGTAGCGCTGAAACGACGTCGCCACGAGCAGGCAGATGCCGGCAAGGAGCGCCGCAATGGGCAGCAGCGCCAGGACCGGCCGCAGCCGCGCCACCAGAAGCGCCGTGATAAGGCCGCACATCCAGATCAGGACGACTCGCCTCGTCGGGTCGAACTCGCGGTAGAAGTGGCGAGCGACCAGAGTGTGGATGATATTGGCATGGATCTCCACACCGTAGCGGTCGGCGCTTTCGGATAAGAGCCGGCTCGACGCCTCTGTCGGGTCGATCCCGCTTAGTGCCAATTGCCGCCTGAGCGGTGTGACGTAGCGGTCCTGGTCTAGCAGCGTCGTGCTGCCGACCAATACGATTTTGCCGGCAAACCAGTCCCGCAGCCTGGCGGCGTTCCGTGGCAACAGTGTCTCGCCAAGGCTGTGCACGGCGCAGGTAGTCCGGCCAGGATAGCCGGCGAAACATATGTTGACGCTTCGGTTGTCGTCTGGTCCCGTCTGGCTATCGGCGAGGTGGAAGTGCACGGGACCGTTGACAAACGCGCCCTGCTCCAGGCCGCGAACGAGATTCTCCTCGAACGCCCCGGTCGCGCCCGGCCCGGCGCCGTGGCCGGTATCATTCAGATACATCGCCGCGATCAGCGTCGCGAATGTCGGGTAGGCCTTGGATTGGAGCGGCAGATCCGGGTCGTCCGGACCGTCGAGCGTCAGCCTGAACCGGCGGACGTCTCCATCGAGCTTGTCCTTCGGAACGTTGCCCGGTGCGACGGCAAACGCCGCGTGCCGCAAGCTCGGTATGGGAAAGTCCTCACGCTGCGACACAGCCTCCGCGTTCTGCAGCGGCGAGGCGCTGAATCCCGCGACGAGCACGACGTTCCCGGACCTCTTGAGCGCCGCGGCGAACGCGCGGTCGTCGTCGGGGTCCGCGCTGTCCGTGCTGAACAGCACGTCTATGCCTATCACCCGCGCGCCGGCATCGCTTAGTTTTGTCACGAGGTCCGCCATAACGCGGCGCGGGTAAGGCGGCCCGTGCGATCCCAGCCGCGCATAGAGCGCGTTGACTGTTTCTGCGCTGTGCTCGTCCTCGCCTACGATCACGACATCCGATATGCTCGGGATCGGCTTTCCGTCCGCGGCGAGCCTGTCGCTATGCGGGCCGCGCACCTGGAACAGGTAGTCGTACACCGTGGTATCGAGCTTATCGTACAGCGTCTGGACGGCGGAAACTTTCCCGGCGTCCCCGCGCCGCTGGAGCCCGCCGAGCCGTGGCGCCACGAGCACGGCCAGCGACGCAAATAGGCCGATGCCTACCGAAATCGCCGTCGAACGCCAGGCGTGCGGTATCGTGAGCCGGCCCAGGGGCATGAACGTCCGAGTTTCCTGAAACTGCTTGAT
>DATGJU010000585.1:0-8478 GCA_035295045.1 Chthonomonadaceae bacterium | reverse complement strand
GGGCCGGTCGATCGGGGCGACGCCGGAGAATATCGTGGCGGACGCGTCGCGCAAGCTCGCCGCGCTAACGGCCTATACCGACCAGCTTACCACGACCACGAACGAGTACGTTACGCTCTCGCAGCAGAAGATCACGCGGCTGGAGCAGCAGATCGCGGAGACGCGCAGCTCGATCGAGGCCGCGCAGGCGAAGCTGGCTCGCGAGACCGAAATCTGCGTCTCGCAGTCTCACAGGCTCGACGAAGTGCTGGAGTTCTTCAGCCTGGACGTGCCGCCGTCGAATCTGACGCCGGAGAGTCCGAAGGCGTAGCCCGCCCTTTCGCGAGTGAGCGATCGGGCATGTCTCGAAAGGACACACGATGCTTAGAACTAATCCGTTCGCCAGGACGGCCGCGGCGATCCTGCCCGTGGCCGCGCTCGGCCTGCTTGCCGCGCATCCCGCGGCCGCGCAGTCCGCAAGCAAGTTTACGCTGGATCCGCAGGGCACGAAGGCCGCCCGCATCGGCTACTTCCCCGTGCAGGTGAAACTGTCCGACGATAAGCCGGCCGGCGTCACGAAGGAGCCGGCCTATGCCGGCAAGCCACGATATGGCAAGTTCACGGTCGGAAATGGCCCGAAGGCCGCGCACTACCTCGCCGTAGACGAACCGGAGGGCGGAACGTGGAAAGTCTACGTCGACCTGAACGGCGACGGCGACCTGACCTCGTCCGGCGACGGCGCGTGGCTCAAGAAGAACCAGCAGGCCGGTCGGGTGGTATACGGCGTCAACTCGTACAACGTGCGCGCTTCGTGGGGCTCGCCGTCGCGAGAGGCATCGACCGGCGACTATGGCGTTGCGTTCTACCGGATCGTCGCGAACGGCGCCAATGCGTTCAAGGATACGATCTTTATGTACCGCGAGGCGGCCCGCGTCGGCACGGTGAAAGTGGGTGACAGGACGCACAAGGCGATGCTCGTCGAGAACGACGCCGACGGCCTCTACTCGAAGCCGCTGGGCGATGACGGCAAGCCGGTCTCGGGAGCGGCGACCCGGCCGGTCTGGCTCCTGATCGACCTGAACGACGACGGAAAGTTCTCCTCCGGGCCGATCGACGTCCGCAGCCCGTTCAAGGTCGCTGACAAGGCCTTCGAGGCGAAGCTTTCCGAGGACGGCGCGCGCGTCGCGCTGGCTCCGACCACCCGCAAGGTGCCGGACAAGCCTGCGGCGCCCGTCGCCAAGCCGCTGCTCGCCGCCGGAACGGCCGCGCCCGACTTCGAGGCGGAGGCGTGGGGCGGCGGCACCCTGCGGCTTTCCGACTACAAAGGCAAGGTCGTCGTTCTGGACTTCTGGGCGACCTGGTGCGGACCGTGCCAGAAGTCGATGCCGCACATCGAGAAGGTCTACCAGGCCTACAAGAACAAGGACGTGGTTGTGCTCGGCGTCTGCGTGTGGGACGACAAAGACGCGTACATGAAGTGGGTGCCGGAGAAGAAGGATACGTACCACTTCAAGTTCGCATTCGACCCGGCCGGGCGCGCCGGCCCCAAGAACATCGCAGGCGATAAGTTCAACGTCAGCGGCATTCCGACCACCTACGTGATCGACCGTGACGGCAAGGTGAGCGCCGCGATCGTCGGCTACTCCGACGGCGACACCCGCGTCGAGGACGCCCTGGCGAAGCTCGGCCTCGTCGCCCCCGTCGCGAACTGACCTAACCCCCCGGCCCCTTCCCTGGTTCGTTCGCTCCGCTCACAGGGAAGGGGGAGATTCCGCATTTGCCCCGCCTCGCCCACACGGGACCGCCGTTTTCCGGGAGGGGGTTGGGGGTAGGCAGCGCGGGACGTAACACCGCGGCCCCCTTCCCCGATTCACTACGCGGAATGGGGGCTCCGGACGCCTTCGGTGCTGGCTCAGACCGGACCAATGGGGGCTAATCACTCGCACGTATCACGAGGTGCTGTTGTGTTACACGCGCCTCGGCAGAAGTCATTGTCATGGTTGACAGTTGCCCGATTGGGGTAGAAGCACGTGAACAAGAAAGGCATTGTGATCGGCAGCAAATCACCGATCAAGAGGACGTTGGCGTCGCAGATGCGGAAGGAGATGACGGAAGCAGAGTCGGCATTGTGGACGCACCTGCGACGCAGCGCGTGCGGCGCGCACTTTCGCAGACAACAAATAATCGACGGGTTTATTGCCGATTTCTATTGCCATTCAGCCGGGCTGGTCATCGAAGTGGACGGTGGCGTTCACGATCAGCAAGAGGCGTACGACAAATTGCGTGAAGATATTATTACCGCTCGCGGGCTCTCCGTGCTGCGGTTCAAGAACGCTGATGTAATGAACGACATGGATGGCGTGTTGGAGAGGATCAAGGCTTGGCTAATATGATCATGTGCATTCGCAACGAACAGAAGAAGTGGCGGTTTCCCCCCTTCCCTGCGACCGAAGCGAGCGATCAGCGTGGCGACCTTGTGGTCGCGCAGGGCGAGGCGCATTCTCCCCCTTCCCTGTGAGCGAAGCGAGCGGATCAGGGAAGGGGGCCGGGGGGTCAGGTCACAGGTGGCTGTCGTCCGCCCAGGCGCTCGTCTGCCAGTTGTCGCGAGTCGCTTCGACGGAGCGCCATGGAGGCAGCGACATCAGCAACGAGGCGCCGAGTCCGCCCAGATAGGGCTCGTAGTGATCGCGGATCGCCCGAAGCCGGCGCTCGGCATCCGCTCCACCGGCCAGCTTCAGCCCGCAGGCCGCAAGCTGGGCGCGCGTCTCCTCGAACTCCTCAGCCGGCAGCCGGTCCACGCGCCGCGTCTCCGGCTCGACGTGGAAGACGAGCGATAGATCCACCAGGGCGTGGCGGGCCATCGCGAACGTCATCCGCGCCTGCCACTGCAGCGGGTTCAGCCAGGCCGCGTCGGTCTCGAACCCGACCGCGATAATCGCGCACACGTCGAGGATCGCCGCCAGCGACGAAATCCAGGACTCGCGATCGTGCTGCGAGCGATAGTAGGCGACCACCGGATACGAGAGGTGGCTCTCCATCAGGTCGGATGCCCACGATTCGAACGTAGCAAGCAGCGGCGCCAGCGCCTCCATGCTCCCCGCGCTCGCGTGGCGGCACAACATCTCGCACGCGGTTGGCGGCGATCCCGCGCGGGCGTCCAGCAGGGAGATGCCGGCCTCCCGCCGCGAGAAGGAGGCGTAGATCACCGGGATGTAGCCGATTACGATCGCCAGGAAGCCGAGGCCCGTGCCCGCCTCGATAACCGCGCACAGCTTCGCGGCCGGTGTAATCGGCACCACGTCGCCGAAGCCCACTGTGAAGAACGTGATGCCGCTCATATAGAGGTCCGTCCCCAGGCCCGGCGGCGCGCCGGCAGTGGTGACGCGCGAGCCCAGTCCCCACTGTATCAGCGCGAACCCGAAGATGAGGGATACCACCCAGCAGAGCAGCAGTCCGAGCAGCGAGAGCGGCCCAAACGCGCTGAGGTAGGACTCGCGCACCGGCCCCGTGACGCCGCCGCGCGCGCCTAGCCGATAGGCGCTCCACGCAACGCGATAGTAGATACGCGTCAGCCGGAGCTGCCGGACGATCGTCCGGGGCAGCACCATCGTCTCGAACGTCTCCCACAGTACCACGAAGACAAGCAGCATCCCGGCAGCGGCCGCTAGGTAGGTCACGCGCGTTCTCCAGGCGCAGCGTCGATCTCGCGCCGCAAACACGATACCCGAACCGCCGACGATTCAGGCCGCCGCGCCCTATGGTAGAATAGTGCGGAGCGCCTGATCGAAGCCGACGCCGGCATGATACGTTCGACGCTTGCACGAGCCATATGACCGACAAGACCTGAGGTCTGCGCCAGCCCAAGCAATGCAAGCCCCCACGTCAAGCCCATGACCAACGAGCCAGCCACAAACCACGCGCCGCAAGCCACGCCCGATGCGCTCGTCCTGGAGCTTGCCCGGCGCGCGAAGGCCGCGGCGCGGCGCCTAGCAACCGCCGGCGCAGACGCCAAGAACGCCGCTCTTCACGCCATAGCGGATTCGCTGGCCGTCGGCGGCGATGCCATCCGCGCGGCCAACTGCGCCGACCTGGCAGCCGGCCGCGAGCGCGGACTCTCGCCGGCGCTGCTGGACCGGCTGATGCTGGACGATCGCCGCATCGCGGCCATGGCGGACGGACTGCGCCAGATCGCGGCGCTGCCGGATCCCGTCGGGCTGGTTATCGGCGGGCGGCATCTGGCGAACGGCCTCGATCTTCAGCGCGTGCGCGTGCCGCTCGGCGTCATCGGCGTGATCTACGAGAGCCGGCCCAACGTGACCGTCGACGCCGCGGGGCTCTGCCTGAAATCCGGCAATGCGGCGATCCTGCGCGGCGGCTCCGAGGCGATCCGGACGAACACGGCCCTGGCGCGAATTTGCGGCCGGGCATGCGCAGACACGGACCTGCCCGCCGACGCCGTCCAGCTCATCCCCTCCACGGAGCGCGAGGCGGCGCTTGCGCTCATGCGCGCCGAGGGGCTAGTGGACGTGCTGATACCGCGCGGCGGCGAGGCGCTGAAGAAGAGCGTGCTTGAGAATGCGCGCGTGCCGGTCCTCACGTCGCTCGGCGGAAACTGCCACACCTACGTCGACGCCTCCGCCGAGATCGATATGGCGAGCGAGATCGCTTTCAACGCAAAGGTATCGCGCCCATCGGCATGCAACGCGATGGAGACGCTGCTGGTTCACGAGGCCGTCGCGGGACGGCTGCTGCCCGGCCTGGCAGTGCGGCTCGTCGAGGCGGGCTTCGAAGTTCGCGGCTGCCCGCAAACGCTGGCCATCGTCTCTGCCGCCACACCCGCCTCCGAGGAGGACTTCGCGACCGAGTTCCTCGGCCCGATACTCGCGGTCCGCGTAATCGATTCGCTGGATGAGGCGCTTGATCACATCCAGCGATATGGCTCCGGCCACTCGGAGGCGATCGTCACCAGCGATTACCGGGCGGCGGAGCGATTTACTCGCGAAGTCGACGCGGCGTGCGTCTTCGTGAACGCCTCGACGCGTTTCACGGACGGCTACGAGTTCGGCCTTGGCGCGGAGGTCGGCATTAGCACCCAGAAGCTCCACGCGCGCGGCCCCATCGGCCTCGAAGAGCTCACCACCTACAAGACGATCCTCCGCGGCGACGGGCAGGTGCGGGGCTAGCCAATCTGCCGCCGGCAGTCGGCGATCGGTTGCGGCGGCTAACAACTGTTTCATTCAACGTAGCGTCATGCCAATCCGCGGTCGGCAATCGGCTGCGCCGGCGGACCCTATCATCCGCACACACGGCCCTGGCAATCAGCTAAAGGAAATCGGCAATCGATCGGGGCCGCAGATCGGCATGCAGTTCGGAGCCCTATCGGACCACGGGCGGCGGCCGCGGCGACCTCAACAGTTACGCCGTTACGCATTTGGCGCCTCGAAATCAGGTATCCTGTGTGTATCGTTGACCTTCGGTCAAGGAATGACTTCGGGTCAGAAACTTGGTGACTTCAATGGCGAAAAACACGCCTGGAGTGGAGCGATCAGAAGAACTGGATCGTAATAAAGAGGCCGTCTGCACGCTATCGCGCCGCGATCGACGCCGAGCAGAGACGCGCGAGCGGCTCTATAGCGCCGCGATCGGGCTCCTCTCGCAGGTCGAGTACGACTCGGTGACGGTTGAAATGATCACCGAGGCGGCCGACGTTGGGAAAGGCACGTTCTTCAACTACTTCCGCAATAAAGACGCGGTAGTAAGCTACCATTTCGACGTTCAGCTTCGCATGCTGACCGAGGCGCTCCAGGCGGAGCGGCCGGCGCAGGCTCCTGCTGCCAGTCGGGTGCCGTCTCGATATGCGCCGCGCGAAGGCGGTCCGTTCTGGCGCAAGATCGTCGGGCTGGTGCACGAGAGCGCCGCTCGGCGCGACAAGGAGAAGCACCTGACGCGCACCCTTCTCTCGCTCTCTCTCACCAACCCGGAGGTCCGGCAGGCGAACGTCCGGGTGCGGCGCCGCACTGTCGAGACGATGCGCGGCCTTATCGCGGACGCGCAAGAGCAGGGCGAAATCCGCGACGACGTGTCCGCCGATACGCTTGCGGAGGTGATGTTCGGCGCGTATCTCGGCGCGCTCTACATGTGGTCCCAATCGGATTCGAACGAAAGCTTGCACGATGCCGTAGATCGGGCGTACGCACACGTATGGTCCGGCATTTGCCCGGCAGGATCGCGGGCGGCCGAGTCTGAAGCGGACGAGGGAGCAATGGAGAAGGATGCCGTTTCGCCGCCCCGCTGAATGCAAACCGGTCAACGGCAGATTCGGAGCGCGAATCGTGCCGCAAGTAAGAACGATCGCGCACGCCGCCTCGATAGCCGCGGCGGCGTGCGCGCTGGCCGGCGCCGCCGGTCCCGGACGCGCGCAGGCCACGACGGCGCAGACACGGCCGCCCGCGCCCGGCGTGACACAGCTCCCACTGACTCCGCCGCCGACCGCGATGCAGGCCCCGCTGCCGGCTCCGGCCGTTTCCCTGCCGCGGGCGGACCGGCCGCTGCTAAGCTCGCCCGATCTCAGGGACATCCAGGGGCGGCTCGCGTCGCAGCCGCTCACGATCGCCGATGCCGTCGCGCTGGCGCTCGGAACGAACCGGTCGATGTCCCTGGCGCAGGAGGCGCTGTTGCGCGCGACAGGCCGAACCGCCGAGGCGCGCGCGGCGTTCAGTCCGACGCTCGGCGCCAACGCGACGTATACGCGCCTCAACCAGGGCCAGGTCGTCAACATTGGCGGCGCGACCATACCCATCGTGAATGCGGACCAGCCGACGCTCGGCCTGACGGCCACGCTCCCGATCGACATCGCGGGACTCCTTCGCGCCGCGACGGATCAGGCGCGGTTCCAGGAGATCGCGGCTCGCCTGGACATCAACCGGACACGCAACCAGATCGTGCTCGACGTGAAGTCGGCGTTCTACGACGTACTGCGGGCGCAAGCGCTGGTTCAGGTCGCGACGGAGAACCTCCAGAACTCGCTGGACCGGCTCGACGACGCGAATAAGCGGTATCGGGCCGGCGTCGTGGCGCGCTTCGACGTCCTGCGCGCCGAGACGGACGTGCTGAACGCCCAGCAGAGCCTGATCTCCGCGCGGAGCCAGGTGAGCCTCGCGATCGCGACTCTCAACAACCAGATCGGGCTGGACATCAACACGCCGCTCATGGTTACCGAGGCGGGCGCGGTGACGGAGCCGCCCGACGTGCCGGCGCCGGGATCCGCGCCGGCGCCTCCGCCGGCTGGCCAGGCGCCTCCGCAACCGGCCGCGCAGGTCCGCTTCGACTCGCTGAACCTCGGCCCGGAGTACGACGCCGTGAGCCGGGAGGCGGTCCAGGTTCGGCCGGAAATCCTGGAAGCGGACGCGAATATCGCCGCCGCTCGTAAGGGAATTGCACTCGCGCAGCGCAGCCGGGTCCCGACGCTCGGCGTCTCGGTGAGCGGGCTGTACAACCCCAACGCCGGTGGCTTCGCGCCGCAAACTACGACCGCGCAGGCCGTCGTCTCCCTGAACGTGCCGATCTTCGAGGGCGGTTTCGCTCGCGCGCGGACGATCGAGGCGCGCGCGGACGTGGCGACGGCCGAGACGAACCGCCGGCAGGCGCTCGACGCGGTCGTGCTTGAGGTCCGCAGCGCCTACCTGGCGCTGCTGCAGGCGCGCGATCGCGTCGCAGTCGCGAACCAGGCGCTCTCGCAGGCGCAGGAGGCGTTCCGGCTTGCGCGCGTGCGGTATAACGCGGGCGTTTCAGCGCAGGCCGGCATCTCGCCGCTGCTCGAAGTCAGCGACGCGCAGGCGGCGCTCACCCAGGCCGAGACGAATCGCGTCAACGCCCTGTACGACTATAACGAGAGCCGCGCCCGTCTGGACAAGGCGATCGGGCGCTACTCCTTCACGGCCAGCGGCCCAGGCTATTCCAGTCCGCCGGCCATCAAGAGATAGCGCCGAACCCGATCGGCCCGCCGGGCCGGAATCGCCCGCCGAGACCGCGACGGACCGGGCGCAAAGCTCGCATCGAAACCGCCCTTCCGGCCGCACGGGTCGGGGGGCGCCCCGTCCCGAACGAGGTGGCTGCATCATGCAAAGAGGATACTTGACGGGCAGATCGCTGTCCGCGACCGCGATTGCGGCAGCCGCACTCGTGGCGACTGCCGGATGCGGTCCGAAGAAGACGGAGGGCGGTCCCGCGCTCCAGGCCGCGAAATCCACGTCGGCGACGCAGGTGGTCGTCGCCCCGGTGACGACCAGGACCATCACGCAGACCATTGACGTGACCGGCGCGCTCAACACGCTCCACGACGTTACCGTCGGCGTGAAGATCGCCGGGAAGATCGCCGCCGTGTACTTCCGAGAGGGAGACCACGTCCGCGCCGGGCAGATCGTGGCACAACAGGACACGGCCGACCTGAAGGCGCAGTACGATCAGGCGTACGCGAACTACCTTGCGGCGCAGAGCAAG
>DATGJU010000584.1:0-19152 GCA_035295045.1 Chthonomonadaceae bacterium | reverse complement strand
CCAATACTACGGCCACCCAGACGGCAACGGTCAAGGCGGAGCGCGCGCCGCTGGAGATTGTCCTGGTCGGAGCGGAGGGCGGTCGCGCGGCTTGCGCGGGCGCACCGAAGCCGAGCGGCAGAGGCGGGGGAGCAGGGAAGAGGTGCGCGAGCGCGCGGATCTGGCCCGCGGTCAATCGGCGCCCAGTGCCGACCTCGACCACAATGGTATCACGTCCGACGCGGCCCATCCGAGCCCATTGCGCCAACGTCGCCACATCCGCCGGACCGTACTCCGAATTGTCTTGTCCAATGACTGTGTACATTATCGTCAATCCGCGTTGGGCTATTTCGGCGCGCCGGTGGCCGGGACCTCCTTCGCGAACGGCTCGCCGGGCTGCGGCGGATCCGATCGGCCGTAGATCGTCGTCTCGGGGAAGGTGGCGAACCAGCCGTACCACTGGCTCAGGTGCGCGTTCAGGCGCGTGAGGGACTTGCCGGCCAGCGGCCCGGCCTCTCCCAGCCCCTCGATGCTCCAGCGCGTATCGGTCTCCTTGTCGAAGAACGCCGCCTTTCCGTCATCGCCTTTCCGCGCCTCGAAGGTGAGCGTCCGGCCATCGATGCGCCGCGAGACCGCCGATGCGCTGGCGGTCGCCGGATCGAACAGGACCGCGATCGGAGCATCCGCCAGGGTATCGTCGACCACGCCGCCCCGTTCCGAGAGCGACTTGACCGGGTAGGCGCGGCGGCTCCGGGCCGCGTCGCCGCTCTTTCCGATCGTCACTCCCAGTACCATCTCAAACATCGGGAGCCGTTTGTCCACGCGGGTCAAGCTTGCCTGGAAGAAGGGGGCGGGAAAGCTCGGGTTGCCGCGCTGGACCACGACGCCCTTGGGCGGGTAGCGACTGCCGTACCCGGAGTCCGGCGACATGACGAGCGTGTCGGGATGCAGCCGTCTCCACTCGCCCCAGGTCGTGTCCAGCAGCGGCTCGACCTGAAGCTCCTTGCCAAGGAGCGGACCGGTGACGTAGCTCCCGCCGGCCTGAAGGAAAACGCTCTCGGTCTGGCGATCGCAAAGCGTGACGATTCCGTTGTAGAGGCCAAAGAAGTCGAGCCGCCGCGACCTGCCATCGAGAAAGAGGGAGTATCGGATGCCGGTATTGCAGACGCTGCAGTAGGTGACGGCGAACCAGTTGTCGGGCTTTCCAGGCGCCGTCACCTTGTCGTTTACTACGTGGTGCCAGAAGATGAAGCGCGCGGGATAGGCCCGGCTCTGCCCGTCCACCGTGACGCCGAGCACATATTCCGAAGGCTCGATGAAGTCGGCGTCCGCGGCCTTCACCATATTCGGGGTGTCGAGCGAGTGGAACTCGACCATCTTCCGGCCGTCCCACAGCGCCTCAGGAACGATTCCCGGCGCGATCGGTCCCTTCACTGCGCCGAAGCCGGGTACCTGGGAATGCGGAGACTCCTGGGCGGATGCGGCGCCGGGAAGGATGACACTTGCGAGAAGGACCAAGGGGAAACAAGCGGCGGCAATAGTTCGATGCATTCGGCCAATCCTCTGCGGCCGGCAAATCGCACCGGCTGCGGGATGCCAGCGCTGCCGCGGCCGTCGGTAAGTTATTTAAGCGCAGCCTGCAGCAGTGGGACGGCCTGTCCAAATACGGTCGTTCCCGGGAAATAGGATGCCCAGCCATACCACTGGCTCATGTGGCTGTCGAATCGGGGAAGCTGCCGGCCGGACAGCGGGCCCGCCTCCGCTCTTCCTTCGATGTTCCAGCGGGATCCGGTCTCACGATCATAGAAGGCGTAAGAGCGGTTCCCGGTCGTCCGCGCCACCAGAGTGAGCTTCCTGCCATCGATGACCGGTTGGAGGGCGCACGCCGTCTGCGTATCCGCAACGAACAAGATAGCGACCGGAGAGGATCCGACCATCTCGTTGATAACGGTTGTCTTCCCCTTGAACACTTTCAGCGGATAGGCCCGAAAACTCGGTCGCGCGCTCTGCTGGCCGGCCTGGGACTCCCCTGCGGGCGGGATCGACACCGCCAGCATGGGCTCGAACATCGGGAGCCGGGCATCGCGGCGAGTCACGGTCTTGCGAAAATATGCCGCCGGAAAGCTGTCGTACCCTCGCGCCATGATGCTTCCCTTCGGCTCGTAGCAGTCGCGGAAGCGAGGGTCGGGCGCCATGACGAGCGTGTCCGGGTGCAGGCGCCTCCACTCGCCCCAGGTCGTATCGAGGAGCGGACGACTGGTTAGCGTCTCGCCCCGCATTGCGCCTTTGACCGCGCGTCCGCTGACCTGAAGCCACACCGACTGCGTCTGGCGGTCGAACATTGTCATGACGCCGTTGTAGAGGCCATAGAAGTCAAACGTCACCGGCTTGTCGTTGACCAGCGGCGTGTCGAAGGCCATACCGCTATTGCAGACGATGCAGTAGGTGACCGTGATGTATGTCGCGCCGGCGCCGTTGGCCTTCGCGATCTTATCGTTTACGATGTGGTGCCAGGATACGAAGCGTGTGGGGTAGGCGCGGCTTTCGCCGTGGCTGGTGACGCCGAGCACATACTCGTCGTCGATGAGGAAGCGGGCATCTTGCGCCTTCACCATTTTCGGCAGTGTAACCGAGTGGAATTCAACGGCGCTGCGCCCGTCCCACAGGGCCGCCATGTCCACGTCCGGCGCCGTTGCGCTCCTGGCGCCTTGTTCACCGCCGCGGCTGGCCGCTGCTGGCGCCGTCAGGGTGCAAATCAGGATCGCGGCGGCCGCGGACAACCACAGCATCGACTTCATCGGCGAGCTCCCGTTAAGCCCGGCAGCCAGCCGCCGAGCACGGTTGTATTACCGGTACGCCATACCGCGGTCCGTGAGCGAACACTCGTAGTTACTCAGGGGAGAGGGGCAGTGCGGCGACCGTCTACGGATTATAGGGTTTGAAGCTAAAATCCAGATAAAACGAGGATGAATTCCCTTTAATGTTGTGGTGGAATGACTTCATGCGGACCAGGCGAAGCGTCCTCCAGGACGGTCACATATTCGCCTTGCTGTAATCCATAGAGGGTCTGGACAGTACCGTCCGGCCAGCGGATCGTGGCACTCTCAATCTCTGCCTTTCCGAGGCCAAAGTGGACCCGCCGATCGGAAGAGGAAAGATATGAGCCGCCGGGTTGGCACTGCCGCAGCAGCTTGCCTCTGTTTGTCTTCACGGTGATTTGCGCGCCAAGAGCAGCGCGATTGCTGCGACCCCGGCCAATAAGGCGGAAACCAATCCACGACGTTTGCGGTACATGCGACTCGTTGTGAAGGAGCAGCGGTCTTCCCTCGCTGTCAACCACCAGAACGTCAACCCGGCCGTCGTTGTCGAAGTCGCCGACCGCGAGGCCGCGGCCGACGATCTTCGGGAGCGATCCCAGCCCGGCGCTGCGCGTGGAATCCACGAATACGGGCCGCGCGCCACCCTGGTTGTGAAGAAAAAGAACAGGCTGACGGTACTCCGCCTTCTCAAACTGTCCGATGTTGTCCTGAACGTGACCATTGGCAAGGATCAGGTCGAGCCAGCCATCGTTATCGGCATCCAGGAACTTGCAGCCCCATGCCACGTAGGGGAGCGTCGGTCGGTCGACACGCGCCTGTTCGCTCTGGTACGAGAACGCATCGCCGCCGTCGTTGTGATAGAGACACTTGGTTTCGTTGCCGAAGGTCGTCACGAAGAGATCGAGCCGGCCGTCGTTGTCGTAGTCGCCCCAGTCGACGCCCATGCCAGCGTGCTTGAGGCCGGATGGGTCCAAGGCCGTGCCGGAATCGACGCCTATGTTCCTGAGCTTCCCCGCTCCACTGTTTACGAAGAGGTCGCCGGACAGGAGGTCGTTGGCGACGGCGAGACCGACGTGGCCGGAGCCTTCGAAATCCGCGAACGCGACGCCGAGGCCGCGGCCGTGGGTCGTGGAGGCTCTCCACGATCGCGTGACGTCCCGGAATCCGCGGCCTTGTTCGTTGTGGTAGAGCACGCCCTTGAGCGCGTCGTAGTCGTTCGGCCCGCAGCCCGTGATTGCGCCATGATATGGACACAAGACCAGGTCCACCTTAGGATCGAATCGGACGTAGTTGGCAACATAGAGGTCGAGGAAGCCATCGCCATCCAAATCCGCAAATCCACAGGATGTGCCCCACGGCTGAGGCGCAAGGCCGAACTGTCTGCTAACGTCACGGAACCGCCGCCCTGCCTCGTTGTGCAGCAGCACTCCGCAGCGGTATCCGCTTATGTAAACGTCATCGTAGCCGTCGTTGTCGATATCGCCGACCGCGCAGCCGAGGAAGTGACCATGCACCGAATCGAGCCCCGTGGCGCGCGTCACATCCGTGAAGCGACCGTGGCCGTCGCCTTTGTACAGGGCCAGTCTGGGTCCAATGAGCAGAATGTCGAGGTTGCCGTCGTTGTCGTAGTCCAGAAAGGCGCAGCCGTTACCGATTGTTTGCAGGATGTTCAGCGGACGTTCGCCGGGGACCGTCCAGCGGTAATCGATGCCTGCGGCACGACTGACTTCACGAAAAACCGCGCCATCGCGCTCAGTGCGCACGGACGCGCGAATGGGCGTTACTCTGATAGTGCCGGCGCTCGGCGCGGTTAGTCCGGACATAGGCGCCGATCGGAGATACGCATCGATTCCGCATCCATGCATTGCAGCGAGCGTCAGCAGCACAGCAGGTATTGCCAACCACGAACTGCCTAGCAATAGCAATCGTACACGCCGGAACGCGCTTAATCCCCCAGTTGGACGCCCGACCGTCATCCGAATGCGCCTCCATACCGCAGCCGCTCCCGAGTGCGCCTCTGAATGATTGGGGCCGGCCTCGTGTCAATTCTAATTAGGATCGGAATTTCTCGCTGCGAAGTGTAGCTCTCAAGCATGCAGCCCCCTTCATGCGTCGAGGGAGCTGCCATGTAAATCCGAATCGAGCTGCATGTGTCGGCGGATTGCCGATCGCGAAGTGCTACTTGTGGTGCATTCGGTACCATGCTGCACTGTGCTTGCTATGCGCACGATACCATGCCGCGCTGTGCCGGGTATGCGCTCGATACCACGCCGCGCTGTGCCGGGTATGCGCTCGATACCACGCTGCGCTGTGCCGGGTATGCGCTCGATACCACGCTGCGCTGTGCTTCCTTGACTGGGCCATCGCCGCCGGGGTTACCAGCAGTAGTGCTAAGAGCCCAAGCGTGATTCGAATCAGCTTAGAGTTCATGTCTGAGCCTCCTGTGCGAGTCGCCCCGCCCAATCATTCCGAGCCCTCGTTGATGGTCCGGCGCAACGTTCGCAGATGAAGCGCCGCACGCGAACTGCTTCGGACCGCCATCCGCATGCCGGCCGCACGGGCGGGTGCACACCGCCGCCGCAACGGCCTCCCGGCCATCGCCGGTAGGTCGGACGAAGGGCTGCTGGGAAAGGTTCCGATTAATGAAAATTAGTCTTGAGTTCACCGTAATTTAAGATTCGGCAGTTCTTTTCGCGCTCCTATAGAGTCCTGGTCGCGCGACAGGCGGCTCAGGGCACGGCCACCAGGAGAAAAGCAATGGCCTCGAAGGCGGCCGATTTGCCTGCATACACAAATCGGCCCCTCGTACAGAGCGTGTTGGACGCGCTGAACAAGGGGCCGAATGCTGAACAAGGGGCCGAATCTACATCGGCGGCCGGGTCTGGTCCCATCAGCGAGCGGACGCTGCCGATAGGGCCGCCGAATGGACAGAGCGGGCAGTATGCGCCCAACGGATAGGGTACGCGCAAGGACGGGCGGGGAAGGACGAGCCGGATTCTCGGCGGGGACGCTTACTTGCCCAGAATGCGCTCCTGATTGGCCAGGATCTTCTCCTGGTTCGCCTGGATCGATTCCTGGTTGGCCAGCAGGGCGTCGAGCTTCCGCTGATTGCCCTCGATCTGAGTCTGGTTGGAAACGATCGTCTTCTGGTTGGACAGAAGGTCGTCCAGCTTTTGCTGGTTGCGCTCCAGTGTCGCCTGGTTCGCGAGAATCAGCTTCTGGTTGGCGAGGATCTGCTCCTGGTTCGAAATCACGTCGCTGCTCATGGTCGCTCCTTCACGGGTAGGTATGTGCTGTGCGGCACGCCCCCGATTCTAGCAGCCATTTCTTAACGCAACGTTAGGCCAGCATTAATTCGCCTTAACCAGGCGTATCCCTTTCGCAGGCGGCGCGGCTGTGCTCGTAGCGGCGCTGCAGGCGCGCAACGATGTCTGTGTGCGCCGCTGCCAGATCGCTGCGCTCGCCGATATCCTCCGCCAGGTTGTACAGCCGGACGCCCTCCTCCGGCCGGACGGCTGCGGTCACGCTGGTATCCAGCGGGCGGCCGAGCAGCTTCCAGTCGCCCTCGCGCACCGCCCATGAGGGTGCGGCGCTCCGGTCGCCGGGCCAGACGAGCGCATCGTGCGGGCTCGGAGCTTCGGCGGACCGCAGGACCGCGGCCAGGCTTTTGCCGTCGAGTGGCCGGCCGGGCGGCGCGACGCGGCACAGCTCCGCCAGCGTCGGCAGCCAGTCGCAGCCCCAGGCCATCTGCCCGCGCGCCTGGCCGGCGGGCACGGTCCCGGGCCAGGAG
The DNA here is from genome assembly GCA_035295045.1 of Chthonomonadaceae bacterium. Lineage (GTDB taxonomy): Bacteria > Armatimonadota > Chthonomonadetes > Chthonomonadales > Chthonomonadaceae > DATGJU01. The sequence continues at coordinate 12,564 of DATGJU010000584.1, read as the reverse complement.
AGGATCGCGGGGACGCGAATGCCTCCCTCGTAGTGGCTGAACTTCGCGCCGCGGAACGGCCCGGCGCTGCCGCCGCCGAAGTGCGCGCGCTCCTCCGTCGAGTGGCCGTGGTCCGACTGGTAGATCACGATGGTGCGGTTTCGCAGGTTCAGGCTTTCGACGCGCTGGATCAGCTTGCCGATGCGCTCGTCCATCATTCCTAGGAAGGCGGCGTAGAGGTTGCGCGGGTACGACAGGTGGCTCATGCGCTTCAGCCACCTCGTGTCGGGCTGGTAGGGGTAGTGCGGCATGTTCGGCGTGAAGTAGAGGAAGAAGGGCCGGTCGCGATGCGCCGCGAGGAACCGGTCCGCCTCCTCGACCATCATGTCGGAGAAGAACCGGCCGCTCGCGTAGATCTCCTTGCCGTTGCGGTAAAGGTCGTGGACGTTCGGGCCGGACCAGTAGAAGAACTGCGACCAGCTATCGATGCAGCCGCCCATGTGGCCGAACTGGGTGTCGAAGCCGTGCGCGTTCGGCATGGTCTCGCGCGTATAACCGAGGTGCCACTTGCCGATGTTGGCCGTCGCGTATCCCGCCGCTTTGAACATCGCAGCGAGCGTTACTTCGGAGGCCGGCAGGCCGCCGGGCTGATCGTGCTGGGAGGCCGCGTTGGTCGGCACGCCACAGCGCAGCGGCGCGCGCCCCGTGAGCACGCCGGCGCGCGAAGGCGAGCAGACGGGCGCCGCGCCGTAGAACTGGTCGAAGCGGATGCCGCTCGCCGCGAGCGCGTCCAGATGGGGCGTTTCCACGTCGCGCGTGCCGTAGCAGCCGGCGTCGCGGGAGCCATGGTCGTCGGAGACGATCACGATCACGTTCGGGCGATCGGCGGTCTCGCCGGCCGCGGCGCTCGCCGAAAGAGCGGTCAGCATTCCGGCCTCCAGTGCCTGTCGTCGTGACAGGGTAGCTTTATCCACAGATCTCACCTGCCAGGGTGACGGGACTTCGTCCGCCAACGGCGCGAACGACCATGAAAGGGCTCGATCTGGGATTCATATGCTGCTCCTGATCACTCAGTTCCGGAGCGGCTTGCCGGTTTCCAGGAGGACGCGCATCCGATCGACGGTCTGCTGCTCGTGCGCCAGCCGGATCAGCGCGGCACGCTCCAGGGCCAGGATCGCGCGGGCGGGTACCGGGCGCACCTCGGCTTCCGGGTCCGGATCGTCCGCCGCGCCTTCGCCCGTGATGACCCCGGCGATCTCCCGGGCGATGCGGGCGTCATATTCGGTGTAGCGGCCACTCTCGCACAGCTCGGCGATGCGCGCCTCGAGGCGCCGCCGGGCCGGCGGGCCGGGAGTTTGCACCAGGCGCTCGTCCGGCGGCGGCTCGGCACGACCGACTGTCCGGCTGCTGCGCGGCGCAACGCGTCCTGACTGTGCGGCCTTTAGCGCGCGCTGCTTTGCGTCGAACAGCAGCCGGTCGGCGTTGCGCGAGATGCCGTCCGAGCTGCGCAGCAGGTCAAACTTCCGGGCCTCGGCGGCGCTGTCGGAGACCGGGTTCTCCGCGATTTTTCCGAAAACGGCCACGGCGCGTTCTCCAGCGACCACTTCGGACCGGTATAACGCGTATCCGATCATCGCGCGGTTCAGCAACTCCACAATGCCGCCGCCAGCCGGGACGAGGCCGGCGGAGAGCTCAGGCAGGCCCATCGCGAGCTCCGGGCCGGCCTGGATCGCCGCACAGTGCATCGCGCACTCGCATCCGGCGCCGAGCGTGTAGCCGCGCACGGCGGCGACGACCGGGATCGGCGCGAACTTGAGCGCCTGGTTGGTGTCCTGGACCTGCCTTAGCATCGAGTCCATGCCCGCCCAGTCCTGGGCGAGCGCGGCATCGAGGAGCAGGCGCAGATCGTAGCCTGCGGAGAAGTGCGGGCCATCGGAGCCGATGACGAGCGCTACGAAGTCCCGCTGCGCGGCCTCCAGGGCGCGCTTTATCAGGTCGCAGAGTGGCGGGCTGAAGGTGCCGAGCTTCGTGCCGACCCGCAGGCCGGCCACGCCGTCGCAAAGGTCGAGCAGCGCGCCCGCCTCCGATTTGAGAATTGGCGGGCCGGCGGCGGCGTAGTCGACGAACGAGGCGTACTCAGGCGCGGAGGTGATGGGGTGATGGGGTGATGGGGTGAGAGGGTGAGCGGGCACGTTTGTTTGATCCGGCAAGGTGGAGACGGTGGATTCGCGTGATTTGTCCGATACGACAGATCCGCCGATGGCGAATTCGACGCCGGTGGCCCTGGCTGCCAATACCCTCATCTGCCGGACGCCGTCTATAACGCGGTACGATCGGGCCTCGCCGGAGCGAAGGTCCTCCAGCTCGAACGGCCCGAGCTCCCATTGGAAGCCCCAGCGCATCACGTTATCCACGGAGAGCACGTCGTTGGCGACGATCGGTCCGGCATAGTTGGTGTAGTCCCGCAGGTTGTCGAGGAGCGCGTTGATGAAGCGGCCCCACTTCGTACCGCGGTTCGTGGCGATCACCGGCAGCCGCTCGGCGAGCGGCAGGCGCATCAGCGCGTCGATCTCCGGAACACGGACGTCGATCCGCTCGCGGTAGGCGGAGCCCCGCGGATCGAGCGTGAGGATCGTTTTGCCGCGCCGCTGGTAGAAGCCGCCGCCGGACTTGTCGCCCAGCCTGCCCGACAAGATCATCTGCTGGACCGACGCGGGGAGCTGGAGCGTATCGCGGAACGGATCGTCCGTGAGCGCCGCCCGCTGATTCGCCGCGATCGCCGCGACGATGTCCAGCCCAACGATGTCCGCCATCCGAAACGTTGCGCTGCGGGGGCGGCCGAGGAGCGGACCCGTGAACAGGTCGGCCTCCTCGAAGGTGACGCCCTCCGCCTCCGCGAGCCGCATCGTATAGACCAGGTGCTGGATCCAAATCCGCGTTGAGATGAAGCCCGGCGTGTCTTTCGCGATCACCACGCGGTGCCCGAGCACCTGCTCCGCGAATCGAACGAATCCCGCGGCCACCTGCGGCTCCGTCTCCGGCAGCGGGATCACTTCGAGCAGCTTCAGGTAGCGCGGCGGGTTGAGGAAGTGGCTGCCCAGAAACCGCGACTGGAACGACCGGCCGCGCGCCATCTCGCGCAGGCTGAGGCCGCTGGTGTTGGAGCTGATGACCGCCTTCGGCCCAGCGTGCGCCTCGATCTGCGCCATGACCGCCTGCTTCACCTCCATCCGCTCGGCAACGGCCTCGACGATCCAGTCGGCGCCGCGCAGCCATTCCGGGTTGTCGGCGGTGTTGCCGATCTCGATCCAGTCGGCGAGCTCCGGCAGGAACAGCAGCGGCGGCCGCGCCTGCCGCACGCGCTCCAGCCCGGCCCGCGCCGGCCCGTTCCGCTCCGCATCGCCTGGCACGTCGAGCAACATGGCGCGCCAGCCGGCGTTCGCGAGCTGGGCGGCGATGCCGCCGCCCATCGTGCCGGCCCCGATCACGGCCGCCGTCCCGGTTGTCGATCTCTCGTCGATCATTCCCGTTTAGGTCTCATACGAAGGCACAAAGGCACAAAGGAAAGGGCCTCGCGCAAAGGACGCAAAGAAGCTTACAGGGGTTGATTGACTCTGCGGACCGTAGTAAGTGCCTCTGCGACGCCCACCTGTCCCCGCCCCTGCGCCTTACAGGGGTTGATTGACTCTGCGGACCGTAGTAAGGGCTTTGCGCGGCGAAACGTCCGGCTCCGGATTGACTTCGCCCTTTCGAGCGGACCGATCCTGCGTCTGCCAATTTGCGGCGCCGGCGACTTGGGGAGTTCTCTGCCTCTTTGCGGCCTTTGCGATCTTTGCGCGAGACTGTCCCCTTTGTGACTTTGTGCCTTTGTGTGAGTCCTGCATTGCCTTCGTTGCTTAGTCGTTGTCCTTATCGATCTTCCGCTTCGCGTGCGAAGTGCTCGCCCTTGCGGGCGCCAGCGCAGGACTGTGGCGCGGCGGAGGTGGGACGGCGTTCATGCCTTTGGCATATTTCCAGAGGATGGCGTTCAGGATTTCCGGGTCGGCGGAGTCGGGATGGACGAAGTCCAACCTTGCAGTCAGCTTCGAGAGCGGCGCTTCGCGCGAGGACGCGACGGTGCGTTTGGCGATGATCGCCTCGTCCGGCAGGAGGGCGCGGTAGGGCTCGCGGTTTGACGGCGCGGTGTCCCAGTCGAGGATCGGGCCGGCAATCGCGTCGTACTGCGACAGCGGCTGGACGCCGAGCAGCAGCTCCATGGACCGCAGGACGCTGTCGGTGTTGTAAAACCCGTGATCGACCGAATGCGCCCGGATCCAGGGGCTGATGACGTAGCACGTGGAGCGGTGGCAGTCGACGTGGTCCTGGCCGTTCTGCGCGTCGTCCTCGATCACGAAGATGGCGGTGCTCTCCCAGACCGGGCTGTGGCTGACCGCCTCGACGAGCTGGCCGACGGCGTAGTCGTTGTCGGCGACGTAGGAGTCCGGCGTGTGCCTGCCGACGCCGACGCCCTGCGTGTGGTCCGCCATGAAGCGGATCATCATGAAGTTTGGCACGGCGCTCCCGTCCGGCGCCTTCGCGAGCATCTGCTGGAACTCGGTATTCCACTCTGCGAAGCGGCTCGGCGCGTTGTGCTTGCCGTACGCCCGCATCGGGTAGAGGGCGTCCTCCGGGCCTGGCGTCCCGGCCGCCGCCCGCCGCTCCGCGACGAGCCTCGGGGCGTCGCTATCCGGATAGTTCAGGTTGAACTGGAGGAAATCGTAGTCGGAGCGGCCGGCCAGATCGTGGCCGGCGGGCTGCAGCCCCTGCACCGACGGGTAGTTGTCCGGCAGCATCAGCTCGCCGCCGGCCTTCACGCCGAAGGTGAGGAAGAAGCCGTAGTTGCGGATCGACAGGCCGGAGCGGAGAACGGCGTCCCAGATGTGTCCGGCGGGGATTCCGTTCACGTCCGGGACCGGCTTCGCGGACGGGTAGAGCGGCGAGGACTTGCTCACGAGCGGCTTTCCGTCCGGCCCGGCCGCCGGGAAGCCGCCGACGGGATAGCCGTTGTTCTGGCCCTCGAAGTCGTACTGGCGGCCACGCCCGGCGTAGTTGTACGGCACGTTCTTGATGGTGTACTCGGAGGCCATGCCCTGCGTGCTCCAAGTCCAGCCGTCGCCGCTCACCTCGCCGCAGTCGTAGAAGTTGTCCAGCGTGACGAACCGGAGCGCCAGCGCGTGCAGGTTCGGCGTCACTTCCTTGCCGAACATCGTGAGACTGCTGTCGCCGTTGCCTACCGGCCTGGCGCTCTCATCGGTAAGGTCGCCGAGGACCTGGTCGTAGGTCCGGTTCTCCTTAACGATGTAGATGACGTGCTTGATCTTGCCGGCCTTGAGTCCGATGCTCGCGAGCGGATTTGCCGGCGCGCCCGCCGGGAGCTGCCGTGAGTTGTTCGCAATCGTCTGCCGGGTCATCTCGGCGAGCGCGGCGCGGTCCGGCGCAGGCATCGTCGCGACGCCGCCCTCAAGCACGCTCAGCGAGTAGGTGCCGTATCCGCCGTCCGGCCCGGCGGGCTTCCCATTGGGGTTGCGCAGCTGCGTGCCCTTGGCGTTCGTCCAGAGCAGCCGGCCCTCCTTCGTCGCCGCGACGGCGCTCGGATACCAGCCGGCCGGGATAAAGCCGGCGACCGCGTTTCGCGCCAGGCTGACGACCGCGACGGCGTTCATGTCGCCCAGCGAGACGTAGAGCGTTCGCTCGTCCGCCGAAAGCGCCAGGCCTGTCGGCGTGGCGCCGGCGAAGCTGCCGAGCGATCGCGGGCGCAGCGGGACGGTGGCGACCACCCTGTCCCGCGTGGTATCGACGACCGATACGGTGTCGCTGTGCGCGTTCGCCACGTAGAGGCGGCTCTGCGCGCCGTTCAGGCAGAGCGCGATCGGGTGCGAGCCGGTCGCGATCGTATCGACGAGCTTGATCGAGGCCGGATCGGTCGTGTCGAGCGCCGTTACCGTTCCGTCCCGCTGGCTGGTGACGTAGACGCGGCTGCCGTCGCGCAGCGTCGCCACGGCGAATGGGAAGTTGGAGAGCTGGTTGCCGAAGCGATACCGTCCGATCTCCGCGCCGGTGCGGGTATCGAGCACGGCAAGCGCGCCGGGCGTGGTCATCTCGCGGATGTCCTGGGCCTTCAGCGAGAACTCGTTTATCGCCACGTAGAGATAGCCGCGCCGGTCCACGTCGATACCCGCCGCGAGGTCGCCCGGCTTGAGGCTGAGCGTGCCCGTCTTCGCGAGCGCGCCGTCCGGCCCCACCGTCGCGGCCAGGATGCCCGCGTCCGCGCCGAGCGACGCGAAGACGTGCGTCTCGCCGCCGCGCTGCACCGCCGCCAGCCCGTAGTAGAGGCCCTCCGTCCCGGCCCGCCGGAAATCGATGCGCGACACGGTCTTGCCGGTCCGCGCGTCCAGGCAGGTGAGCGCCTGGCGGTAGCCCATGTCGCTGCAGATGGCGTACCGCTGGTCCGGCGTCAGGATCAGGTTCATCGGCAGGCTGCCGACGTTTTGCTGATCGCCGGCCGGCGCAATCCGCTTGCCGGTGACGAGCGGCTCTGTCTGCGCGCCCGCCGGTCCCGGGCAGATCGCCAAAGCGACGCCTCCGAGCGCTAGCGAGATCGTGGCGGCAACGTACGAGACGGGGCGAACGGTGGAGAACGGCATTGGACGGGACTCCTGGCGGCTGGCTTCGCGGCCGCGTTCGGCCGCAGCATTACGTTCGGTCCGTGAGGCGCGGAGTCCTTGCGGGAAGGGGGTGTTTGGTGTTGGGTGTTTGGTGTGCCGCGCTGCCGCCGATCGCCGAACGCCGGTTACGGCGGCGTGCGGAGGGGATCGAGGGGGCGGTGTCGAACCGATGACAGAAACAACGCTGGTAGAGAAGTGTTGCGTTGAGTAGAAGCCATGATGTTGGGCCAATACGCGGCCGTGCGACGGAGATCGGCCTGCTGCTAGCCATGCTGGAAGACGGGACGCGCGAGTGGCGCGGCGAGCTGGGCGAAGTTTCGGAGGAGGCGATCGTCTGGCAGCCGGTCCCGAACGGCCACAGCATCGGCGGCATCCTCATCCACATCGCGCGCGCGGAGATGCGCTGGTTTCACGAGGTGGTGCGCGGCATCTCGCCCACCCCGGAGGACCGCGACCTGCTGATGTGGGAGTCGCTTCGGCCCCACCTTGGCGAATGGCCCGCCCCGCCCCGCCGGCCTCTGTGCTGGTACCTCGATGTCCACGATCGCATCCGGGCTCGGTCGCTGGACCTTCTCGCCGGTCTGACGGACCCGGCCGAGGAGTTCGCCTGGCGGGACGATCGCGTCACCCTTCGCTGGGTATTGCATCACGTTATCTGCCATGAGGCCTACCACGGCGGCCAGGCCGTGCTCCTCGCGCTCCAACACGGTAGCTGGTAGCTGGTCGTTGGTAGATGGTTCCTGATTCGTGGCGCCCGGTACGTGATAGAGCGTTGCAAACGGTGCGCGCCCGACGCGCTCCCTCTAGCGCCGGACTAAGCAATGCGAAGTTTCCACAAATACGAGATCGGTTGCGTGATCGCCGCAATGATCATATTGCCCCTGGTGGGATTTGGCGTTGCGTTCTACCTGCGCGGCGAGCCGTACCGCGCCGCGGCACGCGCTCTGCCGGCCGAGCTTGCCGCCGCGAAGGCAGAGCACATCCCGCTTACGCCTGCGGACATGGAGCGGGCGGCGCCTGTACAAGATAAGGACAACGCGGCGCTGCTGTACGCCCAGCTTTACCAGCCGGCTGGGATCGGCGCCGCCCAGAAGGATGTGGCCCTCGTGATCGCGGACCGCGCCACGGCGGCCCAGCGGCGCTCCGCCAGCAAACAGGTTGCAGCGGAGGCGGCACAGTTCACGATCGTAGAGCAGGCCGCCTCGCTGCCCCATTGCGACTTTCACCGGAAGTGGGCGCAAGGGCCCGACCTCACGTTCCCCGAACATGGGCCGATGCGCCACATGGCGCAGATGCTCGCGGTGAAGGCGACACTGGAGTGCGATGACGGCGACCCGGAGGCGGCGCTCCGAACGATCGGCGTCTGCGCGCGCATGACCCGGCATCTCGGCGAGGAACCGATCATGATGGCGGCGCTCGTTCGGATTGCAATTGAAGCAGTTATTTCCCGTGCATTCGTACACGTCATCGACAAGTATGCGGGCCGGGATGATATCCTGCATCTGGCCGCCTCGACCGATCGGGAATTCGGCGACCTGCCGGACATCCGCTTCTCCCTCTCCGGCGAGCCGGTCCTGTACAGGATCGCTATGGCTTCGGTCGCACACGTCGATCTCGGCGCGGGCACGACGATCGAGCGATTTAGAACGCGAGTATCGCGCGAGGTATTGGCCCAGGCGTACGAACAGCGCGCCGTAGCCTATTGGCGCCGGCACTACGCCGTGCTGCGGCGAACTTCCGTTGAGCCGATGGCAACATATATCGCGATGAAGGCATTTGCCGACGCAGATAGCGCGGTACAGAGCGATCGAAACGGCAATCCCAAACCGACGTATGAGGGGAATGCGGTCGTGATGGTGGTCTATTACTAGGCCGCCGAGAGGATCGTTCTCTGTGACGCGCGCCGCGTCCTGCGCCGGACGCTGATCGCACTGCTCGAACAGCGCGCGCGTACGGGCCGCCTGCCGGTCTCGCTCGCCGACTTGAGACCGACTCCGCCGCACGATCCCTTTACCAGTCAACCGCTTCACTACCGGCGCGACGGTCAGGGCTTCGTACTCTACAGTGTCGGGCAGGACTTGAAGGACGACGGCGGCAACGATACGCCGCCGCCGAGCGGCGCGTAGCCGCCGGAAATCGTCTTGCGGTTCCCGCAGCGTAGTGCTGCGGCGCGCGTATTCGCTACATCGGCGGATTGAGGGTGATGCTTTGAGGATACGTAACCTGTTCCTGATCGGCCTGCCGTTTGCGGCGCTCACGATCGCCGGGATCGTCGTGACCTCCGTGTGGGTCTACAGGCGCGTATCGCTTTATCAACGAGTCGCGGCGACGCTTCCGGCCGAGCTGAAGGCAGCCCGGCAGGAGGGCGTGCCCCTCACGCCAGCCGACCTGAAGCGCCCGTACCCGGTTCCGGCCGCGGACAACGCTGCTCCGCTCTACCTGAGCGTGCTGGACGCGCCCGTCCCTGCGCCAGACGACGAGGCCGCTGCACGGGTCCTCTCCAGCCGCGCGACTGAGGCGGAGAAAACGGCGGTGCGGACGCTGCTGGTGCGCCTCGCGCCGCAGATCGCCACGCTGGAGCGGGCGGCCGCTCTGCCGCACTGCGACTTCCATCGCAACTGGGCGCTCGGCCCCGACCTGCTCCTCAAGGAGTACGCCCCCATGCGGCGGTACGCCAGGATACTGGGCGCGAAGGCGGTGCTGGAGAGCGAGGCCGGCCGTCCGGAGGAGGCGCTGCGCACTATCCGGGTCGGCGCGCGCATGGGCCGCCACGTCGGCGAAGACCCGATACTGATCGCCTTCCTGGTCCGCCTGGCGATCGAGGCGATCATGGACCGTGCCTTTCGCGGAGTTATCTCGCGCAACGCGGACCGCCCGGACATCCTGGCGCTCGCCCGGCAGACGGACGTGGCCTTCGGTCCGCCGCCAGACCTGCGATACGCGATGAGCGGCGAGGTCGTGATGTGCAGGACAGCGGCGGAGCAGATCCGGCAAAATGCAGTCGGATCGCCCGTGACCGTGACCGAATCAGCCTCGATGGCTCCGAGAAACATGGCCGGGAACGCATTCGAGGCGCGGAGTATCTCGTTCTGGCGGCGTACCTTTGCGGCGCTCAAGCGTGGCGGCGACGATCCCATGGCGACGCTCGCCGCGCTCACGGCGGTGGACGCGCAGGAGGGGGCCGCGGAGGCAGCGCCGCGCGGCAAGGAGCGGCCGACCTACGAGCTGAATGCCATTCTAAGCCCGTTCTTTACGACCTCGCCGGAGAAGCTCGCGGGCGCGATCGCACAGCGCCGACTTCGTGCAACCATGATCGCGGTTCTGGAGTATCGCGCCCGGAACCGGCGCCTTCCAGACACTCTGCTGTCGCTGCAGCCAGCGCCGGAGATTGACCCATTCGTCCGCAAGCCACTTCACTATCGGCGCGAGGGCGCCGGTTTCGTGCTCTACAGCGTGGGCGAGAACCTCAAGGACGATCGCGGAAACGACAAGCCGGTGAAGAAAGGGGACCCCAAGCCGGACATGGTCGTGCGGTTCCCGGACTCGCCGCCGACCGCGCCTAAGTAGGCATCGCCGCCTGCGCTGGAACCATCCGCGGCGTTGCCGGCTATTAGAGGATACCGCCGGGCGGCGCCGAAGTCTAGCGAATCTCATCACACTTGTAGGCGGAACCAGGGAACAATGGGGATAGGGGCAGGAGAGCGAAGCATGGCGGAATCGGACATCGTACGCGTGCTGGTCTGGGACGAGAACCCCGGCCATGCGCCGAAGGAGGTCTACCCCAACAGCATCAACGGGGCGATCGCGGAGGGGCTGAACGCGAAGGCGAAGGGCGCGCAGATCGTCGCGGCGACCGCGAATCTGGACGATCCGGAGCAGGGCTGCTCCGAGGCCGCGCTGAATGCCGTCGAGGTACTCGTCTGGTGGGGCCACGCGCGGCACTGGGACGTGAGCGACGACACCGCCCGCCGGATCTACCACCAGGTGCACGATCGTGGCCTGGGGCTGGTCCTTCTCCACTCGGCGCAGTACTCCAAGCCGCTGCAGTGGGTGCTGGCGACGAGCGGCCACTTGAAGGGCGGCTGGCGCGAGGCCAATCCGCCGGACACGGAGGAGATCACCGTCTGCGCGCCGCGCCATCCCATTGCGGCGGCCGTGCGGGACTTCACGCTGCCGCAAGAGGAGATGTACGGCGCGCCCTTCGAGGTGCCGCCGCCGCTCTGCCTGGTACTCCAGTCCTACTTCCCGCTGGGAGGCGAGTACTTCCCGTCCGGCATCTGCTGGACCGTAGGGCGCGGCAAGGCCGAGGGATTTGCGTCCGGGCCCGGCGGCGGCGTCGGCGAAGGGCAGGGTATCGGCCGTGTCTTCTACTTCCGACCCGGCCACGAGACCTATCCCACCTACTACGATTCCAACGTGCGGAAGGTGATCCGGAATGCCGTGCTCTGGTGCGCGAAGCGGACATAACGGGAGTCAAGCTACGAGCCACAATGCACAAACCATACGCCACGATCCCAGAGTCTTGGTGGCGGCAGGCCGGACGCTGTTCCGGCAGGGGCTGGCGGCGCTGATCGCCGGTGCGGACGGGCTGGCGCTGGCCGGCGAGGCGGCCGACGCAGACGAGGCGCGGCGCGTGGCGGCCCGCGAGCTGCCGGACCTGATCGTCCTCGACGCCGAGCTGCCCTGCCACGAAGGCGGCTGCGACGTGGTCGCCTGCCTGCGCGCAACCTGCGGACACACCGCGATCGTGGTGCTTGGCGAGGCGGACCGGGCGGCGGCAAGCGAGGAGCAGGCTGAGAGCGCCCTGCGCGAAGAGCGGGCGCACGCACTGCGGCAAGGCGCCGCCGCCTACCTGCCCGCGCGCGCCGACGCCGGCGAGCTGGTGCGTCTACTGTACACGCTCGCAGCCGGCACGCTGTGCGCCGATAGCGCGGCTGCGGACCCTAACTCGGACGGGGCGGGAGAGCGCGCGCCAGACGCGATTGCCGGAAGCCGCGCGGACGCGGCCGGCCCTGGCCGTCATCGCATCACCGATCGCGAGCGCGCCATCGTCGTCATGATCGCGCAGGGCCTCTGCAACAAGGAGATCGCCCACCGGCTCGCCATCAGCACGCAGACGGTGAAGAACCACATCAGCCGCCTGCTGGAGAAGCTCGAGCTGGCGGACCGCACGCAGTTAGCCGTGTACGGCGTAGAGCATCACTTCGAGTTTTAGGCAGTCGGCAATCGGCATCCGGCAGCCGGAAACGTGCTTCAGGCGATCGGCCGTCGGGAACGCGCGACGCCATCGACAACTTCCAGCATGCATTTGCGCCCGCAGCCGCCAGCGCTCCCCAGGAGATGGGCGTCCTTCCTCCGTCCGTTCCCCGCATGCGGAATTGTAATTCGCGCCGTTCCGAATAGTTAAGATTGCCGATTGCCGACTGCCGATTGCCTGCTCTCCAGCTCCTCCCACCGGACGTAGAGCGCCGCGATTCGCTCCTGGGCCTGCTCATAGGAGGCGTAGACGCGCCGGGCCTCCACGTGGTCCGCGGCTACCGACGGCTCCGCGAGCCGATCGTGAAGCCGCGCCGCCTCGGCCTCGGCGGCCTCGATCGCAGCCTCCATGCCGGCCAGTTCGCGCTGCTCGGCCGTCGAGAGGCGGCGCGGAGCGACCCGGGCGGCCGACGCGGCTTGTCCAGCTCCTGACCCTGCGGCTGGCCCGGCGCTCGCGTCCCCGGCCGTACGCCCGGCGGCGGGCTTCCCATCGCCGCCCGGGCGGCCAACCGCTTTCCCGCCGGCACCGCCGCGCCCGGACGCGGATCCGGGGCTCCCGGCGGCGCTGCCGGTCGCGGACCGGGGAATTGTGGCCGCGCGCGTGTTCCGCTCCCGGCGAAGGCGC
>DATGJU010000583.1:0-3180 GCA_035295045.1 Chthonomonadaceae bacterium | reverse complement strand
GGAGCCGGACGGGCAGTACATGTCGCCGGAAGACTATGGCGCGCTGTACATTCAATGGGCCGCTGCGATCCATCGCGTAGATCCCGCTTTGAAGCTCGGCGGGCCAGGCTTTCAGACGGCGATCCTGGGCTGGCAATACTGGCCCGATCCGCACGGTGAAACCTCATGGATGCGCCGGTTCATGGCCTACCTGAAGCGCCACGACTGCATCCGCGAAATCGCCTTCTTCAGTTTCGAGTGGTACCCGTTCGACAAGATCGGAGCGGAGACCGGTAAGCAGCTTCTGGCGGAGCCGCGCCTCCTTGCGACCTCGATCGCCAGGCTTCGCGAGGAGGGCGCGCCGGCAGGCCTACCCTGGATCCTTACCGAATACGGATACTCCTCGTTCGCCGGCGAGCCGGAAGTCGACTTGCCGGGCGCGATTCTCAACGCCGAGATCGTCGCGCAGTTCCTCAGCCTGGGAGGCTCCGCGGCATACCTCTACGGGTACGAGCCGAACGTGCCGATCTACGAGGTCGGCGATAGGTCGAACTATGGCAACCTCGCGCTGTTCCTTTCGGACGACCGTCGATCGATTCGCTGCCCGCTGCCAACCTACTACGGCGCGCAGCTGCTCTCGGAACGCTGGGCGGAGCCCGGCGACGCAGTGCACACGCTTTATCGCGCGGACTGCGACCTGCCGCGAGTCCACGGCGAACAGCCGGTAACGGCCTACGCGGTGCAGCGGCCGGACGGTCGGTGCGCGCTGCTCGTTCTCAACAAAGACCCGGTGCGCGCACAGCGTATCCGGATTCTCGTTCAGCCGCCCGGCGGTCGCGGCGCCGTGTGCCCGGACGCGGAGGCATGGCAATACGGGCCGGCGCAATACCGGTGGCAAGCGGAGGGCCAGAATGGCCGCCCCGCGCGCAACCTCGCGCCCGTTCGCACCCTGTTGCGCGCCGCCGGAACGCTCACGTTGCCGCCCTATTCGCTCACGGTGGTGCGGTCATTGCGGCCGATGCGAATGTGACGCGGACCCAACCCCCACCACCCGCACGCCGGTACCCGCCTTCCCGCAAGCGGGAAGCGGGAGACACTCAACCCGTTTTCGCAAGCCGGTTCAGGGAGGTAGAGGGCCTCTTCCCGCCCACACGGGACTGCTGCCTTCTGGGAAGAGGGAGACGGATAGGCCCATGGCGCTCATGCGGGACTGCCGTCTTGCGGGAGGGGGTTGGGGGTGGGCCGGCCCCGGACATGTCGCCGGGGTGCGGCGCGGGTATGCTATAATGTTTCGCGCTCCGGCGATCGGCGCGCGCTGGTAATTGGCAAGCGCGGTCCGGGTCGGCGGCGCGGGCCGTTCGGGCAAGAGGCGCATCGCTCGGCTTCCCCGCGTTTGCACCATGAACGATCAGCCCGACAACCGATCGGCTGCACCGCCCAATGCGGACCAGCGGGGCCTGCACGACGTGGAGAATCGCCAATACCGGAAGCGGCGGGCGGCCCTTCTGGCGATCGGCTGCAACTCGGCCCTGGTCTCGGCGAAGCTGGGCGTCGGCATCCTGAGCGGATCGGTCGGCGTGCTTTCGGAAGCCGTTCACTCCGGCACCGACCTGGTCGCCTCGATCATCGCCTTTCTCTCGGTACGCGCGTCCGATACGCCGCCGGATGCCGAGCACCCTTTCGGCCATGGCAAGATCGAGGGCGTTTCCGGGCTGATCGAGGCGCTGCTTATCGGGCTTGCAGGCTGCTACATCATCTACGAAGCCGTGATGAAGCTGGTAAACCGGCATGCGCCGGCGCCCGCGGTAGATGCGGGCCTGGCGGCGATGGCGGTTTCGGCGATAGTGAGCTTCCTGCTGTCGCGCCACCTGTCGCGCGTCGCGGCGGAAACGGACTCCCTGGCGCTCCAGGCCGACGCGGAGCACATTGGCGCAGACGTCCGCACCTCCGTCGGCGTATTCATCGGCCTTGCGCTCGTGCGCGTCACGCACCTCACCTGGCTGGACCCGGCCGCCGGCATCTGCGTAGCGCTGCTGGTGCTCTTTACCGCCTACACCGTCGCCCGGCACGCGATGCAGCCACTGTTAGACGCTCGTCTGCCGCCCGAAGAGGAGCTCCGGATTAAGAACATTCTCGACAACGATGCCCGCGTACTGGGATATCATAAGCTTCGCACGCGAAAGTCCGGGTCCCAACGGCATGCCGACGTGCACGTGCTGCTCAACGATGACAGCACTCTGCTGGAAGCGCACGCGCTGGCGGAAGAGCTAGAGGACGAGATTCGGATCACCCTGCCGGACATCCAGATCAATATCCACATTGAGCCGTACCATGCCGAGATGCGCCACCAGCGGGAGGCGCACGGCCTGAGCATGGAGCAGGCGAACCCCAAGAGCGCGGCGGAGCCGAGGTCCGGACGCGCGGGCTCCAGGACCGAGGCGCCGTAATGAATCCATTTGCCGGCCTGGCGCCGAATGTCGTGCGGATACTGCCGCTCCTCCACACTGTCATAACGGCGGCTGTGTTTTCCGCTTGGAGCTGCGCCCTGCTGCTCGTCTGGCGCAATCGGCCCTGCTATCCGCGGCTCGCCACTGTCCACTTCACGAAGGGGCAGCTCTGCAGTCTGCCGCCCCTCACCATCGTAGTGCCCGCCTGTAACGAGGCGCTGACTGTCGGTCGCGCGATGCGGAGCCTCCTCGCCCTCGAATACCCCGACCTGGAGATCATCGCCGTAAACGATCGATCGACCGATGAGACCGGCGATATTCTGGACTGCCTTGCGGCAGGCAACAAGCGGCTGCGCGTTCTCCACATCAACAGGCTGCCGCCGGGGTGGCTCGGCAAGAACCACGCGCTGCACGTTGGCGGCCTGCAGGCGCGCGGCGACTGGATACTCTTCACCGATGCCGACGTGGTCTACCAGCCGGACGCGCTGGAGCGCGCCGTGGCGTACGCCGCGATGACGCGTACCGACCACCTCGTGGCGTGCCCGCGCTGCCGTGGCTTCGACTTCTGGGAGAAGCTCTTCATGAGCTATTTCGGGCTGATGTTCCTGCTGCGGGTGCGTCCGTGGGAGGTCGAGCAGCCCGGTAGGAGCGCCTACTTCGGCTTCGGCGCGTTCAACCTGGTGCGAACGGAGGCCTACCGGAAGTCCGGCGGGCACGACGCGATGCCCATGGAGGTGACCGACGACACCAAGCT
>DATGJU010000582.1:0-15635 GCA_035295045.1 Chthonomonadaceae bacterium | reverse complement strand
GATCCGGACCGTCGACGGGGCGAAAATAGCGCCGGGATTGGCGCGCGGGTCGGGCTGGCTGTTCGCAAGGCCGCCGAGCGGATTGCCGCCCGCAACGCCCATTCCCACAGAAGTTGACGGCGCCACGCCCGCCTTCTCGCGACCTGCCGATTGGGATTTGTACGGCGAGGCCGGCGGCTGCGTCGGCGTGGCGCCCGGCAGGGACTCTGCCTCAGGAGGTGCGCCTCCTACGGTGTGCTCGCCATCCGGAATCCCGAGTGGGACCGGAATCACGCCGGCGGGCGGGCCGGCGCCAATCTGTGCGCCGGTGGGAACCGGCAGCCCTGCCGCAGGCGCTGGCTGCTCACCGGTCGGGAATACGCCCGCGATAGGCGGCGTCGTCGGGATGGGAGCGACGCCGGAGCTGGTTCCCGTTGCGGGCGCCTCCGGCGCGGTGTTCCCCGGCCGATCAGGCAGCCGCGGAGCAGGTCCAACGATCGGCGCCTCGGGAACACCGGGATTCGAGGTCCCGGGCGCCGCGATCGGCGCCCCGCGCGTATTGCCCGGTACCGGCTTCGTAAGAAACAACTGCTGGGAGTCGTTCGGGCGGTCCGGCGCGCCGATCGATCGAATCATGCCGTCCTGCTCGTCCTGGCCCAGCAGACTTCGCAGTCCTGCCGCCTTGCGGCCTCCAACCTTGCGCTCGATCGCGGTCCAGATCCGCCGCTGCTCTTCGCGATAGTAGGTTGCGGCGTCGGTGATCTTCGCTGCGCTGCTCGGTGGAAGCGGCTTTCCCGGAGCGGCGCGCAGCAGCTCCTGGTACTCCTGCTCGATCGCCGCGTCCGGGTCCGCGGGCGGCCGGCTGCTGATCGCCTGGAGTTCTCTGAGAAGCGGCAGCACGCCGTTGATATCGCCGGAACTGAAGCCCAGGCCCAGGAGCTGGCGAAGGACCATAATGCGGCGAATTCGGTCAACCCGATGCTGCGACGAGCTGGGGTAGGACAGGTAGAGGTTTACTTCGCCGGCCGCTGCAGTGTGACTTCCAAGTGGGCCGGTCGCGCTTTGCGGTAACGTCCCGTACTTGCTACCTGCAGGGGCGCGGAGAGCCCCAAGCGGATCGAAGCGTAGGTCCGCCGGAGCGGTAGACTGCGGGGTGTAGCGCGGCGCCGGCTCCAGCGCCGTCGACTGCTGGCCGGTCGCCGGCAGCGACTGCCCGCCGCAGAGACCAAGCAGCACGGCGATCGTAATCTTATGGCTTATGCTCATCTTCTTTGTCCCCGTTCATAGGTATGGATGAATCCTGAAATGTGGCCTGCTGCAGCGCCTCCGCGCAGAGGCCCAACGCGGCCGATTCATCTCCCGACCGCTCCGCGGTAACGCTCGCATCGATCGCATAGTCCACGTTTTGCGTGGCGTGATAGGCGTTCGCATAGGCTTGCGACGCACGGCTAAAGTCGCCTAATGAAGTATACGTGGCGGCGGCGTCGCTCCACGTTACGCTCACGTTCAGGTCGGCCGGCGCTGCCGACACTTGCTCTGCGCCAGCTGCGCCGGCCGCCGCTCCCAGCGCGCCGTGCGACGCGGCAGCCATGGCGGCGCCGATCGCGGAGGGCTGGCCGCGATACCGGCGTTCAAATCCGAAGCACCCTCGCGCGCCGGTCAGGAAGTGACGCAGCGAGAAATGGAATGTCTGCATGGCGAGGCTTGCGTGCGGCCGCTGGCCCCCCGGAACCAAGCCATGCGGGCTGCGCACGCCGGGAGAGCGACCGCCGGTCGCGCTCCGCTGCACCGCGGATTCAGCGAGCTCCGGCTTGCGAATCCCCGGTCCGACGCGCGGCTCGCCATGCCCCGGCGAATTTGCGGAACGCCAGAACAGGACCAGCGCGGCAGCGGAGAGGGCAGTCGCCGTGAGCGCCGCGACCGTGCTGGCGCGCCACGACGCCGCGCTCCATCCACACTCACCCGCCGCGACGCGCTTCCGATCGACGGTCCGCAGCCGCTGCAGGAGGTTTGCGTCGAAGTCGGCAGACAGGCGCGGTTCGGGATAGGCGGAGGGCAGCAGCGTTTCAAGGCGCAGGAATTCGCGGCGGACGCGCGCGCAATCCACGCAGCCGGCGAGGTGCCGGTCCATTGCGCTATCGGGTGGTATCGGCTCGCCTCTTGCCAGCCTGCGCGCCATTGCGCGGCGGTAAAAGAGACAGATCAATCGCATAGGTCACCCCTGCAGACCAGACGGCGACGCAGTCGCTGCAGCGCCATGGAGAGCCGTCCGACAATTGTCGATTCCGGCACATCCAGCGCGAGCGCGATCTCACGATAGCTGCGGCGCGAAACATAGTGCATCATCAGCGGTACCCGAAGCTTCTCCGGCAGCGCTTCGATTGCCTGCCGCATCTCGTGACCCCGCTCGTCCATCATAAGCAGCATCTCCGGAGTCGGACGGTCGTCCGGCCACGTGTCGTCCAGTACCGTGGCGGGCCGGCTCCTTTGCCGCCGCACCGTATCCCGGCACAGATTGCGAACGATCCGCATGAGCCACGGCGCCCACGAGCGCGCCGACTGAATGTGGCGTATGCCGGTATAAGCGCGAACGAATGCCTCCTGTACCACGTCCTCCGCCTCATCCCTCGCGCGAAGGTGCGCGTAGGCGTAGGCGAAAGCGGTGTCGCGATACCGCTCGACGAGCTGCGCGAAGGCCCGCGAGTCGCCCGCGACGGCCAGCCCGGCAAGCTGCTCGTCCGTCTCCTCGCTTGCCAGTTGCGCCATGGCCATCCGATACACGCGGTGTCCTTCCTCGCGCGCCGTCATACTCGCGGAGCGGCCGTCAAGTCTGCGTAAGAGGGCGCCTACTGCATATGACGGAACCACGCCGGATACGCAAAAGGTTTCTTCGCGATCCATCCGCCTGTGTTGCAGCGCATGACCTGAGTCCTATCGCCGGCCGAAATTCCCGCCAGAATATTCCGTTTGCGACTCCGGTGCTCGCGATGTCTGTTTGGGTGGCGGCGCTGCTCGGGACGGTCTGGCGGCGGCCTGCAGGCAACACATATGCGGATGCTCGGCGCGAGGCGGCACGGACCACTAGCACGATCGGAGGCAGCATGCGGCGGCTAGAGAATCGGACGATCATCCTGGTGACCGGGTTCGTACTGGGCGGCGGCTGGTGCGCGACCCTCGCGGAGGGCTCGTGGCGAACGGTCGGGGCTGGCGGCACGTCGGTTGGATTCCGCCCACCGGAGGTTGCGAGCATGTCGGAGCAGATATGTCTCCGCGCCTGTCCGGGAACGCGATACCGCGCGTTCAGCGTCGAGATAAACGGCTCGGTGCCGGCAGGGGGCGATGCTATCGCCGCCTGCACCGCATTCGTCAACACGGACGGGAGCGATTCCCCGTCCAATGCGTACCTTCGGTGGAATGCCGCGACCGGAAAACTGATTGCGGTCAGCCGCGAGATGCGGCCCGGCGAGGGCCGGAGGAATCCCATCCCGGCGCGTGAGGCGGCGCGTCGTTGCGCGCGCTGGCTGCACATCCTGGGAAGGGCTCCCCCGAACGCTCAGATCGCACTGGATGGCCCGCCGGAATCGAACCGAACCGCCTGGGTCGTCCACTTCAGGATCGGAAGGCGCCCCGCGGTGGTGCGCATACGACTGGATGGAGAGAAGCTGCAGAGCGCCGAGTTGCGGGGCTAATCGCGACTGTTGCCATACGATTGATTTGCTATGACATCCGCGAGAAGCCGGATGCCTTCGGCGATCTTAGCCTCGGACGCGCTCACGAAGTTGAGCCGCAGCGTGTTGGCGCCGCGGCCCTCCGGATGGAAACTCGCGCCCGGAACGAATATGACGCCGCGAGCCATCGCCGCTTTGAGCGGGGCAGATGCGTCCATCCCTTCCGGCAGCGTGAGCCAGACGAACATCCCGCCCGCCGGCCGGGTCCAGGCCACTCCGGAAGGCATGCAGGACTGCAGCGCGGCGAGCATCGCGCCTCGCTTCGCGCGGTAGGCCGCCCGCAGCCGGTCGATCTGCGATTCGAGGGCGCCCGTCGCAACGAACTGGTAAACCACGCGTTGCGAGAGCGAGCCGGTGTGCAGGTCGGTGATCTGTTTGAGGTGCGTAAGCCGCGCAATGATGTCGGCGGGGCCGTGAATGTAGCCGACGCGGAGGCCGGGCGCGATGATCTTGCTGAAGGAGCCGGAGTAGAGCGCCGTGCCGCGCGCCATCAGGCTTGCGATCGGCGGGAGGGGATCGCCCTCGTAGCGCAGATCGTAGTAGGCGTCGTCCTCGATGAGGACCGCACCGGAGCGGTCCAGGGCCGGGGCCAGCCGCTCCCTCCGGGCGGCGGAGAGCGTGCGGCCCGTGGGATTCTGGAAGTTCGGAAGCGCGAAGAGTGTGGCGCAGCCGGCTGCCAACGCGCGCTCCGCCTCGTCCACGACCATGCCGTCATCGTCTTGCGGGACGGGCAGGTATCGCGCGCCGTAGCTGTCGCAGACCTGCAGCGAGGCGAGATAGGTGGGGCTCTCGATGCAGACGGCATCGCCCTCGTTCACGAAGGCGCGTGCCGCGAGGTCGAGGGCCTGCTGCGAGCCGCTCGTGATCAGCACGTTTTCCGGCGCGGCCCCTCGGAAGCCCCGGCCGCGCAGCCGCTCCGCCACGCACTCCCGCAGCGGCGGATACCCCTCCGCCGGGCCGTACTGCAGCGCGCCCGCGCCGTCCGTGGAGAGAATCCGCTCCGTAATGGCCGCGATCTGCTCCGATGGAAAGAGCGCCGGGTCCGGCAGACCGCCCGCGAACGAGATGTACTCGCCGGAGCCGGCGGTCTTCAGCAGCTCCATGATCGCGGACGGCGTCACCCGCGCCATGCGGTGGGCGAATCTCGGCATTAGTTTGGACTCCTGATTCAAATCCGGCTCAGCCACTCCCACGCCTCGGCCTGCATCTCCGTGTTAAACTCGTGCGGCGTATCGTAGAGGCGCGTGCGCAGACGGTCGGCCGCGCCGGCCTTCGTGTAGCAGGCGTGGAGCTTGTCGAAGCTGGCCTGCACGCACGCCGGGTCAAAAAGCGTGTCGCGGCTGCCATTGATTACGAGCAGCGGCTTCGGCAGCGCGAGCGACGCGACGTCCGGGTAGTCGAGATCATGGTAGAGGCCGGGCACGAGCATCGAGGGACCGATCGTGTAGCGGATGTGCCGCTTAAGCTGCGCCGGAAACGAGGCCATCCAGCCGACCACCACCGACGCCTTGATCCGGTCGTCCAGTGCGGCGAGGTGGCAGGAGCGAAGTCCGCCAACGGAGAGGCCCACGCAGCCGACCCGCGCCGGATCCACATCCGGCCGCGTAACGAGGTAGTCCACCGTGCGGATATCGTCCCAGAACATGACGCCCGGCCAGGTGAACCCGGCCGCGCCGATCGTGCGGCCGACGATGTCCTCGCTCTGGCCGGCGCGCTGGTTGAAGGCCTGAATGCGCTCGCGTGTCACGTCGCGCGGCCGGACCCGCCAGTCCGCCGGATCGCCGTCCAGCAGGAGGCGGCGCTCGCCCCAGTAGAACATGTCGATCACGATGACGACGTTGCCACGGCGCGCCAGCTCCGACGCGATGCTCCTGCCGGCGTAGTACTGGCGCTTGAAATCGCTAAGGACGGGATGCTCGTCCGGCTGCTCGATCAGTTTTTCGCGTCCCCAGAAGTAGAAGCCGCCGTGGTCGTGCAGCGCGACGATCGCGGGCGCGCGTCCTTTCAGTCCCTTCGGCACGAGCACCGCGGCGGGCGCCCGGATGTCCGGCGTGGTGTTGAACGCGATCTGCTCCTCGACGTAGCCGTCCCGCTCGGCGCGGCTCAGCACCTCCGCGCGGGGCGCGCACTTTGGCGGGGCGTAGTGGAGCAGGTCGAGGAGCCGGGCGCGCGCCCTTCGCTTCCATGCCGCCGCGCCGCGGAACTCCTCCCGAAGGAATGAGAGCCGTGGCTCGCCATGCACGGTCTGCGACTGGATGAACGGATATAGCGAGCCTACGTCGGATCCGGTGGGCGGCATGGTTGCGCTCCTTTGTGGCGCGGCGCTGGCGGCGCTGGACGCCTGGCTGTTCGGCACGCAGAGCGCGCCGAACAGCCAGGCGAGGGCCTGGCGGCGGGAGGGCAGTTCACCGTGCGCGGGCAGTCTACAACCGGCGCCGGCTGCGTCCGCGGCGACGACCTCCGGACGGGATGGCTCCGGCACGCGCTCCCGGGAGCGATGTCGCTCCGACCGTGTCCGGCAACGGCGCTCGCTCAAAACCGGCTCCGCCCTGAAGTGAAGCCCTTCTCGCCCTGCCAGTGGCGGATCGCCTCCGTCTGGTCCTTGTTCGGCGGCGCGTTGAGCCGGGCCTTCATCTGGACGATCCGCCGGTCGCTTGCGATCTCGATCGTGACGCGGCTCAGCTCGTCTCCCTTACCCCACAGCACCGAGCCGTCTTCGCCGAAGCCGGAAGGCGCCTTTGAATACTGGCGCATCGAGACGATCGTCGACCGGCCCTGCGCGCACCAGGTGACGTAGGACGACACGCAGTGCTGCTGCTTGCGCCCCTCGCGGATCAGCTCATGATTACTGAGCAGCTCGGTGGCCTCCCAGATGCAATCGCGACGCATCCACGTCCATGGAGCGATTGCCAGACCGGTCCAGGTTATCAGGCTGCCGAGCTTCGCCTTCTGCGTCTCCACATGCCACTCGTTACAGAGCTTCGTCACGGAGGAGAGCGTGCGACCCTTCAGTGTGAATGCTCGGTCGTAGACCAGCTTCCATGCGAGGAAGTCGGTGATCTCGTTGAACGTGTTCCGGTCCATTTCGCTATGGTAACGGGCGTAGAAATGGATGGCCTCCGCAAGCAGGCCCGTGGAATCGAGGTATTCGGTTCCGGCGAAGAGACGCTCCAGCAGCTTGCCCGCGGTTGCGATACCGATGCCGGCGACGCGCAGCCTGGCCCACCAGACGTTCGTATGGATTGCGTTGGCAGCCGGCGCGTGCAGAAATGCGTGCGCCTCTCGGCTCGTCATGATCCCTTTGACGGCCCTGGTGAAGCTGCCGCCTTGAGCGATCGTCAGGAACCACTCTTTGTGCAGATCGTCCCGGCAGGGCAGGCGCCGATCCGTAGGGCCGGGCTTGATGCAAGCCGCGTACATAAACGCCGGCACCGGATATCGGACGAATAGATGGTTCAGCAGGCCAACGAGCTGCCTGTCCAGATTATACGAGGCAGGCACGTACGTATTGCTCGGCCGCAGCTCGCGGCCGCTCATGCCGGCAATGTCCAGCAAGGCGAGCAGCTCGTCGGGACTCTTCTTCTTGCGTCGCTTCTCGCGCTTAGCCGCCTCGAGCTTCTTGTCCGTGGCGGCAAGCACTGCCGCAATCTCCGCTTCGCGCACCGCCTCCTTCAGTTTTCGCTCCGCGAGCGTGCCGTCCATTGGGATACCTTGCTGTCGGTGTTGGGTGTATTACCGGAGTTCGTGCGCGCCGATGTCTGGCCTTGAGCCGCGCGGCTTGCGGTCTATGTCGTCGCGGACCTCCGCCAGCGGCAAAGCCCGGTCGATTGCGTCCGTGGCGGCCGCCGTTAGCCGTAGATTGCCGTGCGCTGGATCGGCCAGCGCGGAATAGGCCGGCCGTACCAGGTTGTTGCGCTGCATAA
This sequence comes from Chthonomonadaceae bacterium, assembly GCA_035295045.1. Lineage (GTDB taxonomy): Bacteria > Armatimonadota > Chthonomonadetes > Chthonomonadales > Chthonomonadaceae > DATGJU01. Next base: position 8,005 of record DATGJU010000582.1, on the reverse strand, counting down.
TGCGACTCTGGGACTCGATGCGAATGGGCGCGCCGACGATCAGGTTGTTCTCGATCCGCAGTCCCTCATCGTCGTTCGCGGCGCGAATCAGCCGGCCGAGCGCGCTTTCCGGGTCGAACACCGTGTTGTTCAGGATCGCGCAGTCCAGCGTGTGGTCGGCATAGATGCCGTTTTCGTGGCACCGGGTGACGAAGTTGTTGCGTACGATGCAGCCCGTACAGTGAATCTTGACATCCTCCGGCCGAAAAGAGTTGCCGAGGCAGATGCCCGAATCGCAGTCGACAATAGTATTGCGCTCCACGATGCAGTGCTGCACGTCGTGCCATAGAAAGACCGCGCCGCGGCACTCGCCCGTTCGGCCGTGGATGCCCGTAAAGACGTTGTCGCTGATCGTCCAGTCACGCGGATACATGGTGTCGATCCCGCCGATGTAGTTCCCCTTGAAGTTGGTCTCGTTGTCCGCCGGATCGTCGGCGTATGCCTTCGGCCGGTCGTTGTAGAAGAGGCAGTACTGGATCCGAAAGCCGGCGGGGCGCATCCGCTCGCGGTCCTTCTCCGGCACCTTCACGCCCTTGATGAACCGCTGCCAGATGTTATGGAGGATGCAGTTATAGACCGTGAGCCGCTGGACTCCCGTCTCCGAGTTGATCTTTATGCCGTTCCACTGGACGTTCTGGACCGTCAGGTCCGCGATGGTCACGCCGGTACAGGCGGTAAGGCGGATCAGCTCGCCGTGGTGCTGGCCGTCCAGCACCACGCGCTCGCGCCGGCCGCTCTCGCCGCGCAGCGTTACGCGGTCGGTCCTGATCTCCAGCGGCGCGCCCATCCCATAGCGTCCGTCCGCGAGCAGGATCGTGCCGCCGGGCCGGACGCGCGCGGCCGCGGCGTAGAGCGCGTCCGCCGAGGAGACGCGGATAACGTCTCCGGCCGGCGCCGGCAGCGGCGGGGCCTTCGGGAACCAGGGCTGGCTCGGGGGATTCAGGGGCGGGTCGTCGGCAGTCAGGTCGTCAGCGACGCTTACAGCGCGATTCGCGGCGCCGCGGGCCACAAACGACTCGATTGCGCCGGGCGTTCGCGCGGCGCGCGGCCCGACGGAGGACTCGGCTGCTGTCCGCGACGAGCGCTCGAGGCTCGCGTCACGGTCCAAGCGATCGGAAGCTCGGCCCGCGGGATCCGCTCTATCCGCGTCTCCTTTCGCCGGACCGGACCGGGCCGGGCGATCTCCCCCGCCAAGGGCATCGATCACCTCGGCGTATTTAAGGAGCGTCAGGTAGTTGCGGAGGGCGTAGCCGCAGCTGCGCAGCCCCTCGGGCGAGTAGTCGTTCTGGAACTTCGCGGGAAAGCTGGGGTGGACGCCGTCGCGCGAGATCAGCGTCGGAACATCGTAATCTCTGTAGGCGCTGAACTTCTCCAGAGCGCCGTCCCAATCGTTCGGCCGGCGCTTAAGGATTTCGGCGTGGTAATCGATCCGGGGCACGCCGGCCTCTCGAGCCGCCGTATTTGCGGCCACGACGTACAGGAGGACCTTCTCATCGAAGTCGTGCCGCGGCGGGATGGTCGTGACGATCGGCACGGTGCCATTCTCCACGCACTTCCGGATGAGCACGCGCAGATTGGCGAGGTAGTCTGCCGGCGCTGTGTCGCGGAGATCGTTCGTGCCGAGGAGGATGACGGCGACCTCCGGATTCAGCCGCTTAAGCCAGCCGTCGATTCGCTCCAGCGCCCACGCGGTCATCTTGCCGCTTTCGTTGCCGTACTCCGGTCCCTTCCAGCCGCGCCAGCACTCCGGCCGCTGGTGCGCCTTGACCGCCTGGAACGCGGCCTCGAAGGAGGGCGACGCGTTTTCGCGCTTGTAGAGCAGCGGCGTCCAGAAGGCCATCGTGTTGCTGATCGAGTCGCCAATCTCCAGGAAGGTGCCGGGCTGGCCGTTGAACTTCGCGTGGATCGCGCGAGCATGGGCGCGCCAGTCGGCCGGGGCGCCCTGCGCGGTGGCGCGCGGTGAATTGACAGACAAAAGTATAAGCGCGGCAAGCGCGGAAACGAGCCGGCCAGCGCGGCGGAAGTGGCACAACATCGTCCAATCCTCCGGTCCGTTCGCATTGCGCTTCAGTTACGGTTCCGGCGGAAAGAGTCCTGCTATTGGCCCACCTGTACTATGGCAACGCCGGCGGCAAGTGCTCCGATCACGTGCCCCAGATATGCCACATTTGGCGTAACGGCGAATTGTGACGAGTCGACCGTGTTCCTATCGGCCGGTCGTAGTCGCTGCATCGGCCCGTCCGCCGCGCAACTGCCGGCCCGCTCCGACGCCTAAACGGGTTTTCTGGTACAATACGGTATAGCCATCCGCCCAGATTTCGAGTTCAAGAGCTGGCCGCGGGCCGCCCGCCGCCGCACGAAGCAGCCTATGCCTGAAATATCACCGGCGACCCTGGACGAGGCCCTGCAGAGGGGCGTGCAGGCCGCCCGCGAATACCGCTGGCTGAGCGCCGTGGAGATGTTCCGCCGCGCCGTTGCCCTCGACCCGGAGAGCGCCGAGGCGCGGTTCCGGCTCGGCTGGAGCCTCTGGAACCTGGCCGAGGACGACAAGCCTTCCATCACCGATATGGCCATGGCCGTGGGAGCGCAGGCGCTGGGATTCGACCAGACCGCCCGCGACCGCGGTCGCAAGTTCCGCGGATACCGCCAGCGCATCGACGACGCCGTCTACTACCTCAACTCCGTGCTGGAGCGAGATGACTCCCACGCGCGCGCCTACCACTATCTCGCCAAGTGCTTCCAGGCTACAGATCGCCGCGTGGAGGCCGAGGCCGCCGCAAGACGCGCCGCGCAGCTCGAGCCGGCCAACACCACCTACCAGAACTTCGCGAAGGGGCTCGACGCCAGTCCGACGCCCCGCGCCCAGAAGGCCATCGAGGAGGCGCCAACCACCCAGACGTGGGACGATCTCGTGCTCAACCCGAAGACCAAGCGGGACCTCCGGCAGATGCAGCTGATGCTGGAGCAGCCGGACCTGGCACGCGACCTGGGCGTGCAGGCGCCGACCGGCATCCTGCTCAAAGGACCGCCCGGCACCGGCAAGACCACCATCGCGCGCGTCCTGGCGCACGAAGCCAGGTGCAACTTCTACGCCATCACGCCCGCGGACGTCAACCAGATGTACGTGGGCGAGAGCGAAAAGCGCGTGCGCGACCTGTTCGCGAAGGCGCGGGCCAACCCGCCATGCATCATCTTCGTGGATGAGATCGACGCCCTGCTTCCGCATCGTCAGGGCGGCGTCGCTATTCACTCGGACAAGGTCGTCAACCAGTTCCTGCAGGAGATGGACGGCCTCACGTCCAACAGCCGCGTCTTCATCGTCGGCGCGACCAACCGTCCCGATATGCTCGACCCGGCGGTCCGACGGGGCGGGCGGCTCAGCCGCGAGATCGAAATACCGATCCCGGATCTCGACGCGCGCATCGACCTTTTCAGGCTCTGCACGCGCCGCGCGACACTCGCGCCGGACGTGCAACTGGAAGAGCTGGCCCGGATGACGAACGGCTACAGCGGCGCAGACATCAAGGCGGCGGTCAACGAGGCCGGCCTGCAGGCGCTTATCCGTATCGCGGACAGCAAGGACAGCAACCGAGTCCTGACCATGGCGGACTTCACGTTCGCGATAGAAAACCTGGGATAAAGGGGTGATGTTTTGGCGAAGTTGATTTTACTGCGGCACGGGCAGTCGACCTGGAACCTGGAAAACCGATTCACGGGCTGGATCGACGTGCCGCTTACGGAGATGGGCGAAAAAGAGGCGGCGGAGGCCGGCAAGAAGATCCGCCTAGCCGGCATCCACATCGACGAAGCTTTCACCTCCGTGCTGAAGCGCGCGCAGGACACGCTTACGATCTGCCTCCGCGCGGCTGGCCAGGAGGGCGTTCCCACTCAGTACAGCGAGGCAGTGAACGAGCGCCACTACGGCGACCTGCAGGGCCTCAATAAAGCGGAGACGGCGGAAAAGTTCGGTGACGCCCAGGTGAAGCAGTGGCGCCGCAGCTACGACGTGCGTCCGCCGAAAGGCGAGAGTCTGAAAGATACGGCGGCGCGCACACTCCCCTACTACGAGTCGCAGATTCTCCCGCACCTCAAGGCGGGCCGGAACGTCATCATCTCAGCCCACGGCAACAGCCTGCGGGCCATCGCAATGAAGCTGGACAATCTGACGGAGGAGCAGGTCATCGAGCTCAACATTCCGAACGGCGTACCCATCGTCTACGATATCGACCCGAACGGCAACCCCATCGCGAAGACCGAGTTGTGACTTGTGGCTTGTGGCTCGCGTGCACAAATCACAAGCCATAAGCCACAAGTCACGGCACCGGAACCGGCTCGCTCTTGACGATGACCGGTGCGTCCGGCGGGTTCGGGGAGAGCGCCTGGGCCACGATCTCGTACGCGGCGCCGGGGCGAAGGCCCTCCAGGAGAACGTAGGGCGGTTCGGAGCCCTTTGCCGGCCGAGCGACACGGATCGCCCTGCGACCCCTGCCTGGCTTCGCGTCCGCGCCCACCGCCGCATAGAGCGAAACGCTCCAGAGGCGGCCGCCCGCGGGCGCGGACCACTCTACGCTTACGCTCGCCGGGCCGATGCGCTTCACCACGAGGCTGCGCCCCGGGAATAGCGCCGGTGCAAGCACGCGGCCGATCCCGCCCACGCGACCGTAGACGCCCTCGTGGCCGACCGGCGCCATCTGGCCGCGGCGAAATACCCAGCGCTTCCGATCGCGGCGCGACGAGAGCCGCGAATCCCACAAACCGTTCAGGGCGCGGCCCATTGGAAGCTCCGCGTTGTTGAGCCAGACGGCGGTATAACGCAGCGTGTCGCGATCATTGAAGTAGGTGTCGTGCGCCGTCGGAACGATCTGCGCTGCGCCGGGCAGACCGCCAGGAATCAACGAGCTCCAGAGGGGCACGACCCCATCCGTGTAGTCTCCCTCATCGCCCACGATCGGACTGAGCGCGCGCGTGAGACCGGAGCGGCGCTCCAGTGCGAGATAGGGGAAGCGGCTGGGCCTCTGAAAGTAGGCGAACACGCCGTATGGGGAGATGCTCGAAGCGGGGCCGTAGGTGAGATAGGCGCTGCTGTCCCCGCCGACGGAGCCATAGGCCACGCCTTCCCGAAATGGCGTGGCAGGCGCGTCCAGTCCGGGATGGGGCGCGCCATAGATCAGCGCATCCATCCACGGGCTGTCGATCGCCATCACCTCCATCGCGGGCGTGCGCAGTCGAATGATCGGGTCGATCGCGTGGATGAAACTGCCGAGATCGCGATCCGCGCCGATCTGATTCCAAAAGGCGCGCGGCATCCAGGACGGGACCCGGATCGGCGCGCGGGCGAGCGAGCGCGGATCGTCGGGGGCCGAGAACCGGATTTCGTTTAGACAGTTGACGAGCGGCACGCCTCGCCACATGCTGCCGAGCGTGATCAGCTTTCGCACGTCGCCACGGTAGGGCACGACCGGCTGCAGATCGAGCGGCCGTCCATCCGCCCCGCGGAGGACGTACCCGCCCATGTAATCGAGCGCCGGGCCGCGCGGGAGTCCTGCGATATACCAGCGCCCTATGATGCCGCCGTAGCTCCAGCCAAGCAGGTCTACACGGCGGATCGCGAGACGCGGAGGCTCACTGCCGGTTGCACCCGGAAACCGGTACGCGAATGGCCGCGGCGCGGCGGAGGCCCGGCCGAAGTCGAGCGCGGGCAGCGGCTCCCCAGCCAGGACTTGCCGGCGCACCTCATCGATCCGGCGCGCGAGCAGGGCGGCGCCGATCTCGACCGGCCCGCACCCATAAGAGAGGTAATCGGGATAGCGCTGCCGATCCCGAAAGTTGACGCCTTCGTAATCGAGGGGCGCGAAATGGTCGACCGTGCAGCAGGGAATTTCGAGCGCGCCGCCTCGGCCGCGCATGCCGGCGAAGGCGCGGATCATCGGCGTCCAGCAGTCCGGGCCGCGATTGATGCCGTGGATCATGACCACAGGAGCGCGGCCGAGCACGATCCGCACCGGTCCGACCGTGCGGACTGCGCCGTCCGCGAAGCGCACGTGCGCCGTGAGGAGCACACAGCGCGACGCCGGGCCGTCGACGTCGCGCAGGGTGCGCGGCCGCTGGCGGCGATTGAACTCGTCAGGCGGATAGTAAAACAACCGCCCGTTCTCGATGATTGCGGCGCCGACGCTTCCACGCTCTTCGGCGTCCGCGGCGCTGGCGTCCGGGCTGTGCACCATCGCATCGACGATCTGGGCCTGCACACGGCCTGCGAGCCGCACCACCAGCCTGTCGCGATCGGCCGGGCTCGTGTCGCGCAGGTTATCGCAGACGATGCCGTCCACTGCGATGGCCGATCCGCCCGGCTGCTCGGCAAACAGCTCGAGCGCGCCGGCGGGTGGACGGCAGCCGGCGCCGGCGCGAGGCGCGGGCACGGATAGCAGTACGATAAGCAGAAGAGGGGCGCAATGGCGCATCGATCGTGGGTCTCTCCGACCGGCAGCGGGCCGACATTGACGACGCGTCGTGGCATACTGCTGCCACGTTCTCGGCCTGGCCGCCAAGAGTCCATTATACCGAATGCGGCGCCGACGCGGCCGGCCGCAGCCGCGCAGGTGGGACTACGACGCTACAAATCGAGTGCGGGGGGCGGTGCCAATCAAACTTAACGGGATCATCAAGCTCGCGACGGTGACGGCTCTCATCGCAGCCGGCGCGCCCTGCCGGCCCGCGCATGCGCCCGGCCAGGTCGCGACGATCACGATACGCGCCGGCCGGTCGCTGAATACCTTCCGGCCGGACGAGGCGCTCGGCGCATGCGTTGACGGAATGGAGCAGGGCGACGTCGCGCGAGTCTACACGCCGGCCAATATCGCCGCGATGCGCTCCGCCGGACTGCGCCCGTTGGCGTACCGCCTTCGCACTGAGTTAGGCGTCGAAGCGTGGCACTGGAATCCCGCAGGCGCGTTCAGCGATGCCGCCAATCGGCGCGGATACTGGACTTCGGACCCGACTCCGGGGGCGCCGATCGCGACCTGCAACGGGTATGTCCTTCCGCGGCGCGGCTCGACGATCGACCAGGCGAACAACCGCGGGTATTCGCGCATCGACGACGGCGATCCCGCCAGCTTCTGGAAGAGCAACCCTTACCTCGATCAGCGTTACACCGGCGAGGACAACCGCCTTCATCCACAGTGGATCGCGATCGATCTGGGCGCGCGGCAGTCAGTTGACGCCCTACGTATCCGGTGGGGCGAGCCGTTCGCGCGCCGATGCCGAGTGGAATTCTGGCAGGGTGTCGATCCTTCGGACTCCCAGGAGATGCCGGACAACGGCCGCTGGGCGCCGTTTCCACACGCGGAGTGCCGCGCGCCATCGGGCGGCGACCCGCTCCACGTGCTTGCGGACCGTCCGGTCCAGGCGCGCTGGCTGCGGCTCGTTCTTTCGGACAGCTCCGGCCGCGGGCCTGCCGGCTCGACGGACCGGCGTGACGGCCTTGGCTACGCGGTCCGCGAGCTCTACGTCGGACGCCGGGATTCGGCAGGTGCGCTCCGCGACCTGCTGGCGCACGCGCCGGATGGCAAGCGGCAGACGCGCATCTATGTCTCGTCGACCGACCCGTGGCACGCCGAGTCGGACCTGGACCGCAATGTGGAGCAGCCGGGATTCGACCGCGTATTCCGTTCCGGCCTCGCAAACGGACGGCCCGCGCTGGTTCCGGTCGGACTGCTCTACGATACGCCCGAGAACGCCGCCGCCGAGATGCGCTTCCTGCGATCGCGCGGGTATCTGGTGCGGCAGATCGAGATGGGCGAGGAACCGGACGGACAGTATACGGCGCCGGAGGACTACGGCGCGTTCTATGCGCGCTGGGCGGACCTGCTACATAAGGTGGATCCCCGCCTCCAGCTCGGGGGCCCCTGCTTCCAGTCTACCGTCGACGACGTCCGCGTCTGGCCGGATCGGATGGGCAATCGCTCCT
>DATGJU010000581.1:0-9539 GCA_035295045.1 Chthonomonadaceae bacterium | reverse complement strand
CTTCGACGACTACCGGACATACGCCTGGGATACGTCCGCGCAGCGCGAGTGGCGCAAAGGCGAGGCGGTCACCGCGAAGGCGCTTGAGGTGCTGGACACCGCAGCAGCTCAGGATCGGCCGTTCTTCCTCTTCTTCCACTTCTGGGACCCGCACACGCCGTATCTGCCGCCCCCTCCCTTCGACCGGATGTTCTACCGCGGCAACGAGCAAGACCCGGGCAACGACAGCATGGCCGAGCTATGGCGCTTCGAGAGCTTCAATCGGTATTTTGCGGAGTGGATGCCCGGCGTCACCGATATCGAGTTCCCCAAGGCGCAGTACGACGCCGAAATCGCCTATATGGACGCCTGCCTCGCCTCGATCCTGACGCGCATGGACGAGCTGGGCGTATCTCGCGACACGCTGCTGATCCTTACGGCGGACCACGGCGAAGAGCTCGACGAGCACGGCTGCTGGTTCGATCACCACGGCCTATACGACACCAACCTGCACATACCGCTCATCATGCGCTGGCCCGATGCCCTGCCCGCCGGCATCCGCATTGGCGGCCTTACCAGCATGCTCGACATCGCGCCCACAGTCCTGGACGCGGCCGGCCTCCAGGAAACCGCGGAGCGCGAACGGATGATGGGCAAAAGCCTGCTGCGCCTGATCGACGCGCCGGGCGCCGTCCCGCGCGGTACCGCCGACTATCTCCACATCACGGAAAACACCTGGATGAAGAAGCGCGGCATCCGGACGCACCGCTGGAAGCTCATCGTTCCACTCGAGACGCCGGACCTGCACGGCGGTTCCGACGTCGAGCTCTACGAGTTGTCCGCCGATCCAGGCGAGCTGCAGAACGTCGCCGGTGAGCGCCCGGAAGTCGTCTCCCGCCTCTCGCGTCTGATGGACGAATGGATCGAAGCGCGTCTCGCCGCGACCGGCCAGCCGGACCCGCTGCCGATCCAGCCGATCCCGTTGCGCCGGATCGGCAAGATGGACGTCGCCGTCCCCGCCGACAAATCGCTGCGCGCTCCGACCGAAGATAGAGGCGATGAGAGGGCCGTCGAAGGAGACTTCGTCGGCTACGAACGCGATAAGCCGTAATCGGATAGGCTCGTCTTCGCCCAATCGCCTCGCTCCAGCACATCCGTCTTGAAGACGCCGCCGGTGTACCCAATCAGGTATAATCTCGCCACCATTCGTACTCGCTCAGGAGGCGGACGTGTTGACGAGTTGGCTGCGGCGATCCGTACCGCGCGCCATTAGGCGCGGGTCCGCACTCGCCCTCATAATGCTGTCGCTGCTCGCCGCGCGGCCGTGCCACGCGTGGGGCCAGTCTGGCCACAAATTGGCGAGCGGCCTGGCCATCGACTGCCTCCCTGCCGACCTGAAGCCCCTCTTCGACGTGAATCGCGCCTGGATCGTCCGGCACTCCGTGGACCCGGACGAGTGGCGCCGCACGAACTTCGCGGTCGAAGCGCCCCGCCACTATATCGACCTCGATGGCGCCGGCGCCGGCGCTGTAAACACGTTTCCGGAGGAGTACTGGGTAGCGGTTGGCACCTACGGGCGCGAGGCCGTCGAGAGGAACGGTACGCTGCCGTGGCGCATCGGAGAGCTATATGGCAAGCTCGTGCGCGCCTACCGCAGCCGCGACGCCAGAGCAATCGTCGAAATGGCGACGTGGCTGGGCCACTATGCCGCCGACGCACACGTCCCGTTTCATGCGACGGTTCAATACGATGGCCCTACCGCCGCCCAAAAAGGCATTCATACGCGCTTCGAGTCGGGGCTGGTTGACCAGCGCATCAAGCCGGACGATCTGTCCGCGCGCGCTGCTGCGGAGATCAAGAGCCCCGTCGGCGCCGCATTCGAGTGGGCGCGCGCGAGCCTGCCATTCTGTCCGGCGATCGTCGAGGCGGACGCCGCCGCGGTCCGTCTCGACGCCGACTACGGTTACAACTACTACGCCGAGTTTGCGCGGACGGCCCGGCCGATCGCGATCAAGCGGCTCAACGAAAGCGGCCGGGATATCGCCTCGCTCTGGCTCTCGGCATGGATCGCGGCGGGCCGGCCGCCGCTGCCAGCGCCCGTCAGCGCCCACGCCGAGTCCGCGTCGGACCGCCCGGCGCCGGACCCAGACACCGCTGCCCCCACTGCCAGCCAGGCGCGACCCTAGGATGTCCCAACGACCCGCTGCGCGGATGGAACGATGACCAGCAAGAGGAACGCATCCTATCAGAACCTCGACGAGGAGCTCCACGCAATCGAGTCGTTTTGGCGCTGGAGCGTGCCGGAAGCGTTTCGGCGGCTCTTCCTGAACGAAGCGCAGCGGCACTTCGCGCCCTGCGAGTTCTTCTCTGCCGACGAGATCGTTCGCGGCGCCGGGCGGATGTTCGGCCAGTTGCCGCAGTTCCTGCCGTTCGGACGCGTCGCGGGCGAGGACAGCCTCTACGGCTTCTACGTGTCGCCGCTCGCAGGTGGATCGGTTCCGGACGGGCGCGCGCCCGTGCTTTATTGGGATGAGGCCGAAGCGTTCCTGAGGCCGGTTGCCTCGGACTTCGAGGCGTTCCTGCGCCGGTGCATCGTCGCGGGCCGCTACGAGACGGAGGACGAGTGGCCGGGTGCTGCAATCCCGGATAGAACCCAGCTGGAGCTGTTTCGCACGCAGCTCAGCGTTCCCCCCGCCCTGTTCGAGTGCAGGTTGCCGCGCAACGATACCGATCTCTATCAGCGGCTCGCATCGCTGGACGCGCAGGACAGCCTCAGCCTGTGCCACCTCGGCTGCGCGGCCCGCGCCAACGGCGACGACGAGCGCGCGCTGGACTTCTTCCACCGGGCCAGCGAGGCCTCGCCATGGTTCGGCGATACTAGCTACCTGCTCGCCGATATCCACAGGCGGCGCGAGAACTACGCGCGCGCCATCGAAGGCTATTGGGCCGTTGTGAACAGGCCGGTCGCCCTCTGCACCCGAACCTGGGAATGGGACCTCGGCGAGGACCATCCGGACGCCGATGTCTACGAGGTCGCCGCCGACGCGATCACGCAGTTCGCCGACGCCGCCTCCGACGCCGTGCGCGAATCGCCGCTCTGGCGCATCGTCACCCGGGAGGACGCGTACGATCCCAACGCGCGGGAACAGCTTGCGAAGCGCTTCGCCGTGCAGGGCCGGCTTCCGGACGCGGAGCGCGAGCTTCTGACCGCTCTTTCTCTCACAGCCGGCGAGCGATCTCGGCAGCCGGAGCGTATTTACGCGCGGCTTGTCGAAGTATATGCCAGAATGCGGCGGGAGCGCGACGCGGCCCTGGCGCAATTCGATGCCGGGCTGCCCCGCCAGACCGTCTAGCTCGGTCGTCGATCGCATTCAGGGAGCGGCAATGGACGACGCGGCACAGTTCGGTGCTGCCCTCAAGCATTTGACCGAGGCGCTCGCAGCGCCGGTTCCGGCTCACGAGCTCTATCAGCGGGTCGTGGACGAGGCTCTCCGCCTGACTTCGGCAGAAACGGCGGTCCTCTGCATGCTGACCGAGGCAGGGGATCAGCTAGACTTCGTCGCCGTCGCGGGCGCCGACGCGCGGCAGGTCGTGGGCCTCAGGATTCGCGTCGCCGATTCCATCTCGGAAAGCGCTCTCCGGTCGCGCCGCCCGGTCCTCCTCGACAGCAGGCAGTTGGCGGAAACAGGCGATCTCTTTGCGCCGAGCTCCCGCCGCGCGCGCGATCGGGTGCTTCAGCCCCCGCTGGACGATCGCGCCGCCACGGGCCAGGTCCGCTCCGCCGCGGTTGCTCCCATCATGGTCGCCGATCGGCCGGTCGGAACGCTGCTCGTCCAGTGTGAATCGGGCGCGCCGGACGCCCCGCGCTTCGGCCACAGCGCCCTGGACATCCTCTCCGCTCTCGCCTCGCTCGTCTCGGTGGGCATTCACGTTTCGCAGGCGACCGACCGCGTCTGCGACCTGGGCCGCGAGCTGGCGGTTCTCTACGATGCAGCGCAAACGGTCTCCGGCAACCTGAACGTACAGCAGGTCATGGAGAACGCGCTCGCCGCGCTCTGCGGTCACATCGAATTCCAGACGGTGAGCCTGTTCCTGCTGAACGACGAGCGCACCCACCTGTTTATTGCCGCGGAGCGCGGCCTGACGGAGGAGGAGCGAGACGTACAGCTCGCCGTAGACGTCGGGCCGCACGCCCTCTGCCTGAGTACCGGACAGGCGCAGATCGCCGTCGCGCCAGACGCTCCCGAGCCGGAATACGACTCCGCGGAGCGCGCCGCCGCGCGCTCCATCATCATTGCGCCGATTAAGAGCCGCAGCGATATTCACGGCCTGCTGCAGATCACCAGCCCGCAGCGCGATGCCTACCGGGAGGTAGACCTGCGGCTCGCCGCGACGGTCGGAGTGCAGGCCGGCATCGCCATCGAGAATGCCTGGCAGTATGAGGCGGCGCAGCGTCAGGGAGAGCAGGCGACCGCTCTGTACGACCTGTCGCAGCACGTGAACGCCACGCTGAACCTCGACAGTGTCCTGAACTTCGTGGCAGAGAGCGTGATCAATCTTCTCAACGTGGACAGATTCGCTTTGATGCTGGTCGACGAGCAGTCACAGCGGCTCGTACCGCGCCTCAGCCGGTTCATCGACGAAGCCGACTTCGTCGACTTCAGTCCGGCGATGGGCGAGGGAATTCCCGGCTGGGTCTACGAGTGGCAGACGCCCCAGGCGGTCGCAAATGTCGCCGCGGATCCGCGCGATCGCACGGCGTCCCTCGAGCGGTTCGGCGCGGCGTCCGTCCTCTGCGTGCCGATGCACGTCGGGGATAACATGATCGGCGTTCTCATGGGAATGACCGTGCGTCGCAGGCTCTTTACCGTCGGCGAAATGGAGCTCCTGTACACAATCGCAAACCAGGCGGCCGTAGCAGCCTACAACGCGATGCAGTACCGCCTTGCGCGCGCCCGGGCTCACGAGATGAGCCGCTATCTCCGGCGCATTGCGGGCGCCATTGGCCTCTCCTTCGTCGGTAACCTGCCCCAGGTCATCGCCGAGCTCGCCGTCGAGATCGTCCGCGCGGACCGGTGCATGATCTACGCGACGGACGGCGAAAACCTCGTGCTCCGCGCCTCTTCCGGATTCCGTTCCGCTCCGGTCGATACCGCGGTCCGTATCGGTGACGGCCTGGCCGGCTGGGTCGCGCGCCGTGGGCAGTCGCTCGTGATCGCCACCGTCCAGGACGATCCGCGGTCGAGCGCGCAAGGCTTCATCCACCGCGACCACGTCGCCTCCTACTGCGGTGTGCCGCTCAAGGCGGGACGGCGAACCGTAGGCGTCATCGAGATATTCTCTGTTCGCCCCCGCGACTTCACGCAGGAGGAGATCCAGCTTCTCACCACCTTCGCCAAGCGCTCCCGCCTCGCCGAGCGCCTATCTCCGCACCCCTGAGCGTCGCATCCGCCCACCGGGGCCGCTCGGTATCCGGCCCCCGTCCCAGTACGAGCGGAGACAGCCCAGACCGGCGAGAGCATTCTGCAGTCCAGACTCCAGAATCCCCTCACTCGTCCGGGTGCCGCACGCTCCAATCGTCCGGCAGCTCGCCGCCGTTTATCGCCCTCGCCACCTCCTCGATGAGCCAATCCGGCGTTGACGCGCCGGCCGTGAGTCCGACGGTCGAGCGCCCGTCGAGCCAGGCCGGATCCAGGTCCGCCGCGGTCTCGACCTGGAGCGCGGGCGTGCCGGCCTCCTCGCACAGCTCCCGGAGCCGCCGCGTATTCGCGCTGCGGCCGCCACCGACTACGATCATCACGTCCACGGTGCGCGCCAACCGGACCGCCGCCTCCTGCAGCTCCTCGGTCGCGTTGCAGACGGTCTTCATTGCCCGCACGTCGGGTACGCGTCTGCAGACTGCCGTGACCACGCTGGCAAACACGTCGCTCCGCTGCGTCGACTGGCTGATTACGCCGACGCGCTTGCCGAGCAGCAGCGCGCCGGCTTCCTCAGCTGAGCCGACAATCGCGATCGTGCCGCCCATCTCCTCGACTGCCGCGACTACACCCATCGTCTCGGTATGCCCGCGGTCGCCCACAAGCAGGATCGGATAGCCCTGCGCGACGAGCATCTTCGCCGCGCGATGGACCTTCGCGACGAACGGGCATGTCCCATCGATCACGCCGAGCCCCCTCTCCCGGGCCTCGCGCAGTACGATCGGCGCGGACCCGTGCGCGGAGAGCACGACCGTGCCGCCCTCCACCTCCGCGAGCGCGCCGGCCCGTCCAATGCCGCGCGCCAGCAGCCGACCGGTCACCTGCGAGTTGTGTACCAGATCGCCGAGGGTTGTCACCTCGTCCGCCGCGGATTGCCGTGCATTCTCCGCCATCTCCACGGCGCGCCGCACGCCGAAACAGAATCCGGCAACCTGCGCGAGAATCACCCGCCGGCCTGTCGCCCGCTGCGCGCACCCCTCGCGCCGAACGTCCAAATCCACCATTTCGCCTCCCGTTGACCGTCCGTTGTTAAATCCCACAAGTACTTTGAAATGCAAAGTACTTGTGGGATTATACTTGATAGCGGTTAGCGAGTCAAGGTACGGGGAAAAGAAAGGCACGGGGATAAAGATCAGATAGTGAAGAGATCGAGCGAAGGGTAGACAGCATCGCGGCGGGCGCGGCCCGGGTGCCGGGCTGCGTTGCGATTGTGCCGCGATCAAGTCTTGCCGCTCGGGTGCCCCGGCGCCCCGCGCCGGCCTCCCCGGCAACGAGGATCTCCTTCGCCGTGGCCTTGCGATCGCGGCCCGGGCCGGGACGGCTCAGGCCCGGTTCAGGAGATTCGCCCGGTGCCTTCACGCCGCCGAGCCGAAGTGCCAGACGCGCGACGCCCGCTGGGTTAAGAGACCACCAGTTCCGCGATGCGGCGCCCGCTGGCTGTCTCCAGGTCCTCCGGAACCCGCTGCCCGGTCGCCAGATACGAAATCGGCAGTCCGACGCTATCGGCGACGTTCAGCAGCGCGCCATGCGCCGTGGTCTCGTCCAGCTTGGAGAAGATGACCCGGTCGGCGCCGGCCATGCAGAACCGCCGCGCCGCATCCACCATGTCGCGCTCCTTCATCGTGGCCGAGAGCACGAGGTGCGTCTCGCACCGGACCGCCGCGAGCAGCGCCTTCAGCTCGTCGATCTGCGCCGTGTGCTGCGGACTGCGCCCGGCGGTGTCGATCAGAATAAGGTCGTAATCCGCGTACTCCCGCAGCACGGCCGGCAGCTCGGCCGCGCTGTACGCAACCGAGACCGGCAGTCCGATGATCTGGCTGTAGGTCCTGAGCTGCTCGACCGCTGCGATCCGGTAGGTGTCCACCGTCACCAGGGCGACCCGTTTGCCCTGGATCAGCGCGTACTGCGCCGCCAACTTCGCGATCGTCGTGGTCTTGCCAACGCCCGTTGGACCAATGAGCGCGACAACTTTCGGCCGGTCCGCCTCCAGTCGTATCGCGCCGCACGTCACAATCCGCCGCGAGACCAGATTCCGCATCGCGGACACGGCCAGCGGCGCCTGCGCCTGCGCGCTCCAGCCGTCCATGTCGGGAAGCTGCTCGCACAGCTCGGCTGCGAGACCGTCGCTCACGCCGGAGTCGCGCATACGCCACTCCAGCTCCGGAAACCGCCGCTCCGCATCCAGCTCTGCGCCGGACGCATCCGGGTCGCTCTCAGCCGCCGTCTCGGCGTCCGACGAAGGCGCTCGCCCGTCACGCTGGGCGCGCTGCAGCTCTAGCAGCCGCAGCCGGATTTCGCCCACCGCCCGCTCCAGGTAGGCCAGCGAAAGACCGCGCTCCCGATCAGCGCCCGGAGCCGACGCCGCGTCCTCCATCGGCCCGGCCGCAGCGCCACTCAGCTCGCTGCGGATCGCCACACGGTCGGCCGCCAGTGCGCGATCGTCCGCGCTCCTCGGCATCGAGGTGGTCGGCGCGTCGGCAGTGCCGCGGTTCGCGGCTTCGGCCAGGCTCTCTCCTCCCGAAGCGCCACCGCGAAAGACGCCCGCATAGCAGTCGCCGGACCTCTCAGCCGCCGCGACCACCCCGGAAGTGCAGCCAACAGCGACGGCTCGCGCCCGGCCCAACGCCGGATCCATCGATGTCGATGCCGCACCGTCGCCGCTCCAGCTTCCGGCCCGATTTACGGGGGGCGCCGAGGACCCAGGCGAGACTGCGTGCCCGCCCGCGCACGGACCGCCGACAGCGGGACCGGCCGTCGTAGAAATCGGCTCGCCGGACCGCTCGCGGATCGCCGCGCCATATACCCCGCGCGCCGCCACGCGGGCCGCGGTGCGAGCCGGCCCGGCCACCGAAGACCGTGCCTCCGCTGCTCGCATCGCCTGCGCCGCCGCTCGCATCGCCCTGTCGCCACCCGCAGGCCACGCACGCTCGCCAGAATCGTCCGTCGCGCGTACTGCATCCCGCCGCGGTGAGATGCCCTCTCCACCCGCGAGGCCACTCCCCGGGCATGTCCCGTCCACTCCTGTCGCGCCTCTCCGCCCCAAATCGCCGTTCGCGCCTGATTCGCTGCCCGGCCCCATATCGCCGTTCGCGCCCACTGCGCCGCCCCGCCGTAAAGCGTCGTTCGCGCCATCTGCACCGCCCTGCGGCAAAGCGTCGTTCGCGGGAGACGCGCCGTCCCAGCGCGAGTCGCCGTTCGCGCCCAACGCGCCGCCCCAGAGCGACTCACCGTTCGCGCCCAGCTCGCCGGCCCGCGACGGAGCGGTGACGGCAGGCACGCCCCCGCCCTGCTCCTCATCGCGATCGGTCACCGCCGTGCTCGCGCCGTGCTTCTCGTCACGCCCGCGCATGCCCGGCCGCTCGCGACGCGAGTCCGCGTCCACCGTGATTCCGATCGCCGCCACGATCGCCACGGCATCGTGCGCGCCGATGCCCATCACGCCGCCCCGGCGAAACTTGCGCGTCTCTAATATCACCGCGTCCGGGCCCATCTCGCTGCGGACCTGCTGCAAGCACTCCTTGAGCGTAAGCGCCTCGAACTCCTTGATCTGCATCCGCCTCGTCTCCCAAACAACCGTCGCCAGCGCCCGCCAAACCGGCCGCCGCTACTCACTTGTCGGTAATCGCCGCAGGTATTTTCAGGAGTATTTGCTCGCAGTGACGAGCGGCACTGCCGCGAATCCCCCGCCGCGCTGCTGTGATCGCCGGCCCGGCAACGGCCGCTTCGCCGCTGTGCAGGAATAGAGCCGCCAACGCAGAATCTTAGCCGAAATCCCAGGGAGGACCGAGACCATTGAGCACCCCAGATTCCAGCGCCCGCAAGCGCGTGGCCGTCATCGGCTGCGGCGGCATCGGCAATACGCACGGCCCGATCTACCTCCGAGATCCGCGGACCGAGCTGCTCGGCTACTGCGACATCATCCCGGAGCGCGCCGATAAGTCCGCCGCGCGCGACGGCGTCAAGAAGTGGCATAGCGTCGCCGAAATGCTCTCCGACGTCGGCAGCGAGCTCGACATGGTCTCCGTCTGCAGCGCCGGCGCCGACAACGGCGGCGACCACTACAAGCCCGCCATGGAGTGCCTC
>DATGJU010000580.1:0-12009 GCA_035295045.1 Chthonomonadaceae bacterium | reverse complement strand
GCCCGCGCGGCGGCGGTGGCGGCGGTTATGGGGGCGGCGGCGGCGGTGGCTATGGCGGCGGCGGTGGGTACGGCGGCGGAGGCGGTGGCCGGAGCGGCGGTGGTGGACGCGGCGGCAACGGCGGCGGTGGCGGCCGCGGCGGCGGTTACGGCGAGCGCTGGTAGGGCCACGTTTTTTCGTAGCTTTGGCTTATAGGGCCCATAGGTCGCATCAGTCTTATAGGTTCTTCTGCGACGATGCACCATGGAACGGCGGTTGGAGGCTGGCGCCTCCGGCCGCCGTTTACCTTTGGCGGCCTAGGGCGTCGGAGCGGCGCCGTTCGCCTCGTCGGCCTTCTTGTCTGCCTCCATCTGGTCCAGCTCTTTTTGAAGCGCCGCGGCGTCGCGCTTCGCGTGGGCGGCGTTCAGCGCCTGGATCATCCGGCTCAGCACCTGTTCGTATAGACCTGCTATTGCGGCGCGCTTCTCCGGCGTGCGATTCAGGTTGATCAGCCAGTTGCGCCGCGGCCAGTACTCGCGCAGTATCCGCAGCGCTTCCTTGTATTCCCGAGCGGCGTCGGCCGACTGATTATCGTGCATTGCGATCTCGGCCAGGCCGTCATGCGCGAAGGCGAAGTCGGTTTCGATCAGCTCCGGCATGGCGCGCACGGTGCCGAACGGGGCCGTCTGCAGCGCAACCATCGACTCGTACGTGTACTTCGCCTGCCGCACCAGCTCGGGCTCGTTCCCCTCCACGCCCGCGCCGAGCTGTTCTTCGCCCAGTGCGCGCAGGACCTGTAGATTGTGCGGGTCCTGCATCCGCGCTCGCTCGAATGCTTCGACCGACGACCTCGTAAGGGCAGCCATCTTGAGGCGGTCCGTCTCATGAAGCGCGGCTTCGCGGTAGTAGAGGCCCAGCTTATAGTAGGTCATCCCGGTAGGGGCGACGCGCGTTGCGCCGACCATCTCCATCTCGGCCTCCGGCGACGGCGCGAGAAGCTGGCTCAGGCGGATCCTTGGCTCTGGATCGAGCCCATCGGCGCCCTTCGCGGCGCGGGCAAGCTCGATGGCCTCCGCACCGCTCGGCGCCGCCTCGACCTCGGCGCGTTCCCAGCGCGAAAGGCCGATCTGGCTGCCCCGCACGAGCAGGAACGCGCTGCAAATAATCCCTATGGCCCAGATCTCCCGGCCAACGGTGCGCGTTCGCTCGGCGGTCTCCGGCGCGATCGAACGGGCCAGCGCAATCGCGAGGCCGAACACGGCGCAGAACGTGACGAGCGTCGCAACTACGTACAGGTCGGAGTCGAACATGTTGTGGAGCAACGATCCCGCGAGCGCCGCGATCATCCCGCAGAGCAGTGGCGCGGGTGCCTCGTCCGGCGGTATTCCGGCCCCGGAGCCATTGGCGTCGGGTCCCCGCGCGACTTCGCCATCGCCCAAGCGCGGCGGATGGGCGGCCGCGCCGTCGCCGGCTGGAGGGCCTCGGCGTCGCGCATACAGCCGTAGCAGGGCGTGAAGCAGGTAGGCGCTGCCCGCGCCAAGCGCAACGAGCGCAAGCAGCGCGCCGGGGAAACCGGTCTCCGCTGTCCACTGAAGCAGGGCGTTGTGCGCGTGCGCGGTGAACGACGTGTCGCCGTAGCGCGGGTACGCGAGCGCGAACGATCCGATCCCGGTTCCGACGATCGGATTGCGCATCGCCATGCGGACGGTTCCGGTCCAGGTGTGCTTTCGGAACTCGCCGGAGTGCGCCTGCGAATCCTCCGTCGATTGGGCGGCCGCGAGCTGCGATTGGGCCTTCGTGGCTGGTTTGGATGCGCCCTGATGCACGCCGTACCGCCCGAGGATCGGCGCGGCGCTGACGACAGAGCCGAGGATCGCAATGCCCACGGCTGCCGCCACGTGGCCGCGCAGCCGCCGCCCCGAGTCGGCGAGAAGCGTCAGGGCGGTCCAGACTGCGACAGCGAGTAGCGCGATCGCCGTGCCGGCGCGCGAGCCGGTCAGGAAGAGGCAGCCGGCCTGCAGCGCAATGCCGAGACCCAGCAGGGGCCGGAATGAGGGGCGCGATGTCGAAGTGAACGCCGCGAGCGTGAGCGGAAGCGTCAGCAGCAGGTATCCGGCGAGGAAGTCAGGCCCGAACGTCGAAAAGGTGCGATGATCGATGTTGCCTTCCCGCAGCTCGCCCAGGTATTCGCGCACGCCGATGCCGGCTATTACGCTGCCGGCGAGCGCGATCGTCAGTACCAGCACAGAGAACATGCGGGGATCGCGGCCGAGCCGGGAGGCCATGCCGCCGGTCAGGAGCGCCGCGTAAAGAGCGGCAAGGGCGTTCAGGCTGACGTAGAGGACGGGGTTGGGAGCGGCCGAAAAGATCGCCCATACGCCGAGCAGACCGGTGGCGATCCCGAGTCCTGACACCGCGCCGAGCGCCACCGGCCGCCTCCACTCCCGCACGGCGACGACGATGAAGGCTGCCGCGAGCAAGATGAGGGACAGCGGCGCGCCCCAGACCTCCATGGCGACGCCCGCCATTCCCTCCACGGCCAGCGCGTCCGGCGTGGCGACGGCGGCGCGGCCAGGCGTCGGGAATCCGGTCGCCCAAAGCGGCGCGATCAGGAGGACCACGGCTATCAGGGCGACGGCGATGCGGTCGAGCCGGGTTGGGCCAACGCTCGCGTCTGTAGCCGCGGGCTCCGGGGCCGCGACCATCTCCACGGGAGTTTCGGCGCGTTGTGGACGCGTGTCGCGGGGCCGGGGCGGCTTGCCGCCCGCGCGCTGCCTCACGGCCGTCCTCGCTTTCCGCCGTCAATCTGCGGCTTCGCAGCCGGCTCGCTCGATTCCTGCCGCGCGGACCGGCCGGCGCGCGACGGTTCGCGGCCCTGAAGGCGCCGCTGCAGGTACCTCAGCCGAAAGCGCGTCATCTGCCCGACCGCGCGCAGGACTATGCCGGCAGGGATCAGCGGCCGCAGCGGCAGCGGCGTCGTGGCGGCGTAGTGCTTCTTGTAGAACAGGTACTGGCTCTTGTGGAACTCGTAGGTCATGCGGGTCGGCGCCTGGTCGGAGGATTTGCCGATCAAGTGGTAGATCACTGCGTCCGGGCAATAGACGACGCGGTATCGGCGGCCGCCTGTGCGGGGCGTCGCGGCTTCCTGTGAGTCAACAGGAGTGTGATTCACGCGCCAGCAGAGGTCCACATCCTCGCAGTACATGTAAAAGGCCTCGTCGAAGGCGCCGATCCGGTCGATCAGGGAGCGCCGCATCATCAGGGCGGCGCCGGATACCCAATCCACATCACGCGGCGCAGCGTGGTCCCATTCGGTCATCATGTAGTCGGCCGCGAACCGGTTCCTTGGAAACAGCCGGCCGAGCGGCGTGCTCCGAAAAAAGCCCGCGCCGAGATTCGGATAGCGGCGGCAGGAGTACTGGAGCGAGCCGTCGCCGTTCAACAGCTTCGGCCCGACAATGCCGATATCGTCCGACGCGTCGGCGAACCGCACGAGCGTCTCCAGGGCGCCAGCCGTTACAGTCGTGTCCGAGTTAAGAAACATCACGTACCGGCCGGAGGCGTAGGGCAGGGCGGAGTTGTTACCGGCGCCGAATCCGACGTTGGTCGAATTCACGACGAGCTTAACGGTAGGGAAGAGGGCCTGGACCATCTCGCGGCTGCCGTCCTCGCTCGCGTTGTCCGCGACGATCACCTCGAACGCGATGCCGGCGGGCTGGCCGGCGTGCGAATCGAGACAATTCTTCAGCAGCAGTCGTGTATTCCAGCTCAGTATAATTACGGATAGGTCCAACCGGCGATCCTACCTTTTCGTCGATCCGGCCGTCCGGCGTCGCGCCTGCAGCCAGGCGTAGGGCCAGGAGACGGCGGCAATCAGCGCCCGGACCGGCCAGTACCGCGGGCCTGCGTAGTGCTTGGCGTAGAAGGCAAGCAGGCCGCGCCGGGACTCCCAGGCCATGGCCGCGCCGACCTGTACCGTGCTCGCGCCGCCGTAGTGGACGATCTCGACATCCGGCGTGAAGTAGATCTTCCACCCGTCTCGTTTACAGCGGAGGCACCAGTCTACTTCGTTGAAGAAGATAGGGAACGCCTCGTCGAGGAGGCCTACCCGCGCCACGGCCTCTGCGGAAAGGAGCAGAAACGTGCCCATCGGCTGGTCCACCTCCGCGATAGACTGGTAGGTGAACCAGGTCATGCGATAGGCGCCGAACTTACGGTCCGACGGAAGCAGCCTCGCCGCGCCGATCAGCTGCCACAAGACGGCGCCAGGCGTCGGAAATCCGCGCACCGAGCGCTGCAGCCGGCCGTCCGGATGGACTTGCCGCACGCCGAGCGCGCCGGCCTCAGGATGGCTGTGCATGAAGTCCAGCGCGCGCCTAAGCCCCGTTGGCGGGAGCAGTACGTCCGGATTCAAGAGCAGCACGTAATCGCCTTCGGCCGACTGTATCGCCTGGTTGTTGCCCGCCGCGTAACCGGCGTTCCACGCGTTCGCGAAGAGGCGGACCTGCGGATAGCACGATCGGACGGCGTCCGCGCTCCCGTCCGAAGAGGCGTTATCGACGACGATGACCTCCGGCGTCACGCCTTCGGACCGGTAGATGCTCTCCAGCGCTCCAAGCAAAAGGTCCCGCGTGTTCCAGTTGACGATCGCGATGGACAGCTCCGGCTTGGGGGTCATGGTTGGATCGGCCTGGGTGAAACGGCGTAATTGCGCCGCGCCCTCTATTTGTACCCAATATGTACCTTATACGGAGACACGGTTGGATATTGTCGCACGCAAGAACGAGATGCCCGTCCGCTTACTCTTCGCCGACATCGACGGCACGCTGGTAGATGCCGGCAGCGCCGTCTCGGAGCGAACGGTGACGGCTCTGGCGCGCCTCGTCGGTCGGGGCTGGGCGCTCGCGCTGTGCACCGGCCGCAGCCGGCACGCCGCGGAGCGCATCGCGGCCGATGTGGGCTGCGCAGGATATGGCGTCGTGCTGAACGGCGCGGTGGTCGTGGACTGGGCACGCGGGACCGTCCTGCGCGTGTCGGCGCTGCCGGTCGCGCTCGTCCGCGAAGCGGCGCGAATCGCCGAGACGCGGCACGTGGGCTGCGTCGCGCTGGACGCTGGCGCCGAAGGCATCGCCTTTGCCGAGGAGGGCGCCCGCCTCTGGCCACCCTACGAGGCGCGCAACCGCGACCGCATCCGCCGTGTCACCACGCTGGACGAGATGGCGAGCGCGCCCGCAAGCCTGGTCGCCTACGGCGCGCGCTTCGATGCCGCGGCGATTGCGTCGCAGTGGCGCGAAGCGTTCGGAGGCGCGGCTGTCTCGATCGCCGGCCCGACGGGCGTGTATCGCGGCTGGTACGCGCAGCTGACGGCGGCAGGGGCGACCAAGGAGGAGGCGGCCGCGTTTCTTGCAGGCCGGCTCGGCGTCGCGCGGCGCGATACCGTGGCAATCGGCGATCACGAGAACGACGCCGGACTGCTTCGATGGGCCGGGCTCGGAATCTGCATGGGCGACGGCCACGACCTGGCTAAGGCGGCCGCCGACAGGATCACCGGTACCCTCGCCGATGAGGGGGCTGCGGCCGCGATCGAGGAGCTTATCCTCGATTGACATTTGCAGTTAATTATGCTAAACTGTCACCGCTTTATAGGGCGTGATACCACGCAAGGAGGTCGTTTCTTAGTGCCGCTCAAGAAGGAAATCAAGAACAACGTCATCGCCGACAGCGCGCAGCACGAGGGGGACACCGGGTCGCCCGAGGTGCAGGTCGCGCTGCTTACGGCGCGCATCAAGCAGCTGACGGAGCATCTGCGCGAACACAAGCACGATTTCCACTCCCGTCGTGGCCTCATGATGATGAACGGCCAGCGGAAGCGCATGCTTGCGTATCTCGTAGATAAGGACATCGAACGCTATCGCGCACTGGTCGCGAAGCTCGGCATCCGCAGCAAGATTTAGTCGGCGGCCGTGGCCGTCGCGCCGTGAATCCGCCTATCTAACCGTACCGAACCGTCGGCCAGTCCCGAGGCACCCCGCGAGCTCGCGATGGGGACTAAGGGTTCAGGGCAAGGGGATCTGAGCCGTCCCTTTACCCTGACCCCTCCGCTCCTCCTCGCTTGTTCCAAGCGCTTCGTGACTTCTCACCGGTTTGGCGCATTGCACCAATCCCATTCGAACGGGCCGTCTCCGACGATGGCCGACGTACACCGAAAAACTGGAGAACAACTTGTCACACTCCGTAGAACGCGAACTGGCTGGCAGGACCTTGCGCATCGAGACCGGCAAGGTAGCCAAGCAGGCCGGCGGCGCGGTCTGGGTCTATCAGGGCGATACAGTCGTGCAGGCTGCCGCCACGATGAGCCACGAAACCCGCCCAGGAATCGATTTCTTCCCCCTTACGTGCGATTATGAGGAGCGCAAGTACGCCGTCGGCAAGATACCCGGCGGCTTCGTCAAGAGAGGCGGCCGGCCCAGCGAGAAGGCCATCCTCAATTCCCGCCTGATCGACCGCCCGCTTCGCCCGCTCTTCCCCGACGGCATGCGCAACGACGTACAGGTCATCGCCATGCCGCTCTCCCTCGACCTGGACAACCTGTCCGACACCATTGCAATCGTCGCTGCCTCTGCCGCCCTGATGGTCTCGGACATCCCGTGGGAAGGTCCTGTCGGCGCCGTCCGCGTCGGCCTAGTCGATGGGCAGCTCGTGGTCAATCCGACACAGACTCAGGTGAAGGCGTCGGACCTGGACCTGGTGATTGCCGGCACCAAGAAGGCGGTCATCATGATCGAGGCCGGCGCCAACTTCGTCTCCGAGGCGCTAATGCTCGAGGCGATGGACGTCGGGCATGCCGTCATCCGAGAGCAGTGCGAGCTGCAGGAGGAGCTGCGCGCGCTGGCCGGTAAGGAAAAGAGCGCTATCAGCGCGTTCCTCCCGGACGCCGCGATCCTTCGGGCGATTCAGGAGAAGATGGGCGGCGAAATCCGCGCGACGATCCAGAACCCCGACAAGGCGGCCCGCGAGAGCGCCATCGACGACCTGAAGAAGGAGGTCGTCGCCCGCATGTCCGTGGACTTCCCCGAGCGGGAGGGCGCGATCGCCGAAGCGGCCGACAAGGCCGTAAAGAAGGCGATCCGCTCGCTGATCATCGAGGAGCACGTCCGGCCGGACGGCCGAAAGCTGGACGAGGTGCGGCCGATCTCCTGCGAAGTGGGCGTGCTGCCTCGCGTTCACGGCACGGGCCTCTTCACCCGCGGGCAGACGCAGGTCCTCACCGCGCTTACGCTGGGCACCACGGCGGACGCGCAGGTGGTGGACAACCTGGAAGTTGACGAAAAAGAGATGTATATGCATTTCTACAACTTCCCGCCCTTCTCAGTAGGCGAAGTACGGCCGCTACGCGGACCGGGCCGGCGCGAGATTGGGCACGGCGCGCTCGCCAAGCGGGCGCTGATTCCCGTTCTGCCGGCTACCGAGGCCTTTCCCTACGCGATGCTGCTGCAGAGCGAGGTGCTTGAGAGCAACGGCTCAACCTCGATGGCCTCCGTGTGCGGCTCGACGCTGGCGCTGATGGATGCGGGCGTCCCGATCAAGGCGCCCGTCGCGGGCGTGGCGATGGGCCTCATGACGATTGGCGACCAGTTCGCGGTCCTCACCGACATCCAGGGTATGGAAGACTTCTCCGGCGACATGGACTTCAAAGTCGCGGGGACCACCGAGGGCATCACCGCGATCCAGATGGACACGAAGATCCAGGGCATTCCGAGGCAGGTGATGGAGCAGGCGCTGGAGCAGGCGCGGCAGGGCCGGCTGCACATCCTGGGCAAGCTGAATGAGGCGATCCAGGCGCCGCGCGCGTCGCTGAGCGAGTTCGCGCCGAGCATTATGACGATCGAGATCAACCCGGAGCGGATCGGCGAGGTGATCGGACCGGGCGGCAAGATGATCAAGCGGATCACGGCCGACACCGGCGCGCAGATCGACATCCAGCAGGACGGAAAGATCTACATCGCCGCTGTGGACCAGGCGGCCGGACGGAAGGCCGCCGACATTATCCTTGGTATGGTGGGCGAGATCGAGGTCGGCACGCTCTTCACCGGCAAGGTGACGCGCCTGATCGGCATGGGCGCATTCGTCGAGATTGCGCCGGGTCGCGAGGGACTGGTGCATGTCAGCCACCTGCGGGAGCCACCGGTCCGCCGACCCGAGGAGGCGGTCAAGCTGGGCGACGAGATCCAGGTGCGCGTCATCGAGGTCGATCAGCAGGGCCGCGTCAACCTGTCGGCGATCAATCTGGACAAGCCGTTTGACGCCAGCATGGCGCGCCGCCCGGACGATGGCCGCGGCGGGGGCGGTGGGGGACGGTTCGGCGACCGAGACCGCGGCCCGCGCTTCGGCGGCGGCGACCGCGACCGTGGCCCGCGCTTCGGTGGCGGCGATCGCGACCGCGGTCCGCGGCCGGAGCACACGCCGTCGCCTGCTCCCGCTCCCGAGGAGGATGAGGGCGACGACGTGCCAAAGGCCCGCTTCCGCCCGCGGCGCTGATCTTGGATGATGAGGTAATGAGGTGATGGGGTGACAGATCACCCCATCACCTCATTACCTCATCACATCATCACCCCATCACGACCCTTCGCCCCGTGGCGGCGGACTCGTAGCAGGCGAGGCACATCTCTATCGAGACGCGGCCCTCGCGGGCGGTGCACATCGGCTCGCCGCGCTTGAGGGCATCGATGAAGGGGCGGGCCACGCCGGCGATGCGCTCGCCGTGGCCGCCGGGGATGGGAATGCCCAGATCCTGCCAGCCGTCCGCGGCGCGCTCGGACTGGTAGAGCTTCACGCCGATGGGATGGGGCGGCTTGATCGCGCAGGACGGCCCGTCGCCGTGATTCTGGATGATCACCCCACGATCGCCGTAGATTTCCGTCGTGTTCTCTCCCGCCAGCGTCACGCTCGAATTCGTGATCTCCGCGAATGTCCCATCTCGGAACCGGAAGATGGCGATGCCCGTATCGTCCGGGGCGACGTCCGTCAGCACGTTGTCGATCTCGGCCATTACGGACACCGGCCGCTCGCCCACGGTCCAGCAGAGCCAGTCGAGCGCGTGAGTCGCGTCGTCGAAGAACATCCCCTTGTTGGCCTCCGCGCTGATGTGCCAGCGGCTCGGCCCCTCCACGAAGGCCTTGCTGAACAGCACGCCGATGCAATGCCGCCGCCGGATCATCCCAACGCGCCCGACCGCACCCTCCCGCACGAGCCGGCGCATTGCGATGTTCTGCGGATCGCAGCGCATCTGGAACGCCATGCTGAGCCAGACGCCGGTCCGCTCCGCCGTCGCGATGATCCGGTCGCAGTCGGCGAGCGTGATCGCCATGGGCTTCTGCAGGAGCACCGACTTGCCGGCTTCCATCGCGGCGACGCACAGGTCCGCGTGCTTGTTCGTCTCGCTCGCCACGATCACGCAGTCCACGTCGCCGCGCGCCAGAAGTCCACCGAGGTCGGCGTGGAACGGGATGCCGAACGCCTCGGCATTCTTTGTGCCGCGCTCCACGTCGTCGTCCCAGCAGGCAGCCAGCTCCGCGTCGTCGAAGCCCTTGATCTGGTGCGCATAGGCGTTCACGTGCCCGTGCGCGAACGAGACTATGCCGATGCGAAGCTTTTGCATGCTCACTTCTCCCTCGCTGGCTACGCGCCACCTTAGATTTCCGGTGTTCGCCCCCCAGCCCCCGATTCCAGGGAGCTATTGCGCGGGCGGCAACGCTGGGCGCGCGACGGCGGGCCTTGACCCGGCTTACTTCTACTGAGGAGCCCTTCAGTCCTACTTTCGCCTGTGCTCGCCGCTCCGCGCTTTGCGCAGGCGAATCGCGACGCCGTCCGCCCAGATATTGCCGACCTCGTAGCAGACCCACAGCAGAAGCGCGAAGACCAGCACGGTCTCAGCGAGGATCGGGGTAGTGACAGCGTGGAGTGTGACTCGCCAGACGTGTAGCGGGCGCCTTATCAGGTCCCAGGAGTTCAGCCGGACGATCAGTCCGAGATAGACGCCGAGCGAGGTCAGCAGGAACAGCGGCGTCATCCAGGCCGCCTTGTGGACGCGGAGTTTGCCAAGGAGCTGTTCAACGGGCCGGATCGCGTAGACGAGGCATAGTACGCCGAAGCCGCTATAGCAGAGGAAGAACAGGCCCTGCCGCGCGACTCGCAGCATGTGCAGGTGGTTGGACTCGGCCGCCTCGCGGACGCCGACGAAGTAGTTGTCGAACAGGAAGTGCCGCCACTCGGTCAGCAGGTAGCAGGTGTTCGGCAGAAATGCGATCCAGAGGCCGATCAGGGGTGTGAAGGCGACCCAGTGAACGCCGCGCTTCTTGAGCGACCAGCGGCGGACGCAGGCCGTCCAAAGGTACGCCAGCCCCACGGGTATCGCGGAGAGCGAGAGATTCCAGAGTATCCAGGCTGGGCTTTGCACGCTATCTCCCACTGCCCGAAAGTGTGGCGCCGCCGGCGGTACCGCGCCCGACCATGTGGAACGTACGAAGAATCCGATCGACATCCGCGCGCACGGCATCGGCATGTGCGGCGTCGGAAGACGTTTCTATTCGGTAAGACCTGACAGCGCCGTCCGGTAAGATCGTCAGGCTGCGAAAGTGTGTCACCTGATTTGCCCAGGACATGGTAACTTCGTTGTCCGCATAGACTCGCCCGCCCGTAACAGTGCCGACCGGCGGGTTGTACGTGCCCACCTTGCGCATCGCAACCATCCGCGGGTCCGACTCCGGCAGCGCCTTCGGGCGTTGGCCGGCGTAGCCAACGAAGACGCCGATGGACTCGGTCGCTCCGGGCATGGAAGGCTTGCGATGGAATAGACGCGCGAGTAACTGCTGCACTCTTCCCGGCGGCTTCGGCACACATACTACGCCATTCGGACTAGGCTGCAGACCATTCGTAACGACGTCTCTGCTTGTCCAGCGCGCCGATAACTGGAACGCGCATCGCTGTCCCGACGCATCGATCGGCGGTCCGTAGACGGTCCGCTCCGCGGGCGGCAGCAGCGTCCAGACCACGCCGAGCGCGGCGAGGAGCGCCACAACGCCGGCGGCAGATCGAAAGCCGCGGCGCGGGCGGCGGGCGCGCGCGATTGACGGATCGACTGTGTTGGTTGGCTGCATGTCACTGTCTCCCAGGAACCGCGGTAGTCGCTCCGCACGTCCCAAAGTCCGCAATGGCGTTCGGCCGCTGGCCGTGGGCGGCGCGCGCCGTCCGCCGCGGGAGCGGTGATCTCATCGCGGAGATGTTGTGGCGGCGAGCCCGATATGGCGGCGGCCACCTCGGGCCTCCGCGGGGCCGCGACCGTGCTGCCGCCGCAGCTGCCGGACCGGCACGATTGCCATCGTCGCGTGACCGCCTCGGGAGTGCTGTCACGGGCCGCGGTGATCCGGCTATCGTGGACGCGTCGCCACCGGCATGCCGCCGCGGTCCCGCCGTCACGGTACTGTCGTTACGGGCCGCTACCGGTCGCCGTCGCCCCGGCCTCGATGGCCGCCTCGACGCGTAACGCCGCCGGGGCCTGCCGTCATCGAGCCGGCCCACGCAACCGTGGGGCTGCCAATGTGGGCCGCCGCTTGCCGTCGCCGCCGCTGGCCGTCGCCGACCGTCGCCGCCCTCAACGGGGCGACATGCGCCATGGGGTTGCCGCCGCTCGCAGACTTCCATGATCCGGCAGCAAACTCACGCCGTGCCCGTGTCAGCCAACGGGTTGCTCGCTCGTCGTCTGTGTCGCAAGGTGCTCGCCAGGTCATGGCGATGGCGATGGGTGCTTCGCTGGACCGCCCGGCCGGAACCGAAACGTGCGAATGGCCGTTTCTACCTCGTCGCACATTGCGGCCTCGTGCGCCGCATCAGCGGCGCCGCCGAAGTAGCATACCGAGTTGCGTTCGGGGACGGCGATCAGGACGGCATGGATGTACTCGTCAGGCGTGGATGCCACGGCGGGTGAACTCACGCGCAAGGTAAGATGGCTCGCCTTCGAGCCGTCGACCGTTA
>DATGJU010000579.1:0-5636 GCA_035295045.1 Chthonomonadaceae bacterium | reverse complement strand
GGCGCCTTCCTCAAGCAGCGCGGTGCTGGCGGCATTATCCGTCCGCGATTCCGCGGAGCCGCCTGCCGGCACGGTGTGATCGTTCGTGGCCCAGTTATTGATCGTGTAGCTGGTGGCCATGCCCTGGTTCACGTTGTCGTGCGGGTCGCTGGGGCAGATCAGGACGGCCTTGTTCTTGATGTACGGCTGCGTGGTCCACTGCCATTGCCCACCGGGCAGCGGGTTGTCGATGTTACATCCTGGAGGCGACATATAGCACTGGCCGCCGGCCGAAATGTTGTGGCTGTCGTAGTCATTGGCATACATCAGACAGGCCAGCGCAAGCTGCTTCATGTTGCTCAAACAGGACGCAGAGCGGGCCTTCTCGCGCGCCTGTGCGAACACGGGGAATAGAATTGCCGCAAGGATCGCTATAATTGCGATCACGACGAGCAGTTCGATTAGGGTGAAGCCGCTGCTTCTTCGCGGAGATCTCATGCTCGAACCCCTTTCCGTGGGTCTGGCCCACGTTTGAAACACCCTCATTGCTGCCCATGGGTCGATAGGTCGCGGCGCTCCCGAACCGCGACCGTGAGATGTTCTGCGCCACCGGAATTCAGGATGATTGCAGGTTGCGGAACATCAGTTGTCGGAGAGGCGACACGGGTGGCGCGCCTCTCCAAACCTGGATTAGTGGATCTAGTGCGGTCCGCCGCTTCCGCCCGGATAGGACGAGCTGCCGGGATACTGTGACCCGGACGATCCGTGGTACCCGGAGGAGCCGCTCTGGGCGCTGTGGCCGGCGGTCGGCCCGCCCGGATAGCCCATGCTCTGCTGCGATTCCTTTACGTGGTCCGCATAGCTCTTCGCCGTGTTCGGGTCCATGTGGGACTGCCCCGGAGCGCCAAACACGATATATGCAACAAGTCCGCAAATCACGATCGCGGCAACGGCCAAGCCCACGACGACGCCTTTGTTTAGCGAGCTACCCATGTGTTCGGGATCCTCATCCAAGGGTCTAGCGATGCGGCCGGCAACGCGGCGGTAATTTGCCCAGCAATCGAGGGGCTTGTCCCACTCAGGCGCCGTCGCTGCATCGCGACACACGATCACAATTACGGGAACGCAATTCGCGGCCCTCCCAGGAAATTCCTCCACGAAATTAAGAAGATTTAATTTTTTATTTTAATACCGCGGCGCCCGCTGAACGTCACGCGGGCACATAAACCCCTCGCTAACTTGGCCGCCATGTGGGGCGGCGCTTCTTCCCTTGACAGCCGGATTGGCGATGGAGTAGATTCCAGCCAGTCGGCTGCGGGCGAACGCGTCCCGCGGGCGAGGAGGGCCGATTGGCCGTGCCGGAACCGAAGGCTTCGAGGGCAGACTCGAAAGGTGACCGCGTGCCGCGAAAGTCGTTCGCATGGGCGATTGCGCTCCTCGCAGCGTGCGCGCTGATCTGGGCTGCGGTCCAGCGGGACGCTCTGCGCGAGCGCTGGCTGGCGTCGCAGTCGATCCCAGGGCTGGAGCGGCTGAACGCGGAACCTGGCGCGGATGTACTCACACGGCTGGTCTACGCGGAGCGCCTCCTGGACGACGGGGACGCCGCGAAGGCGCTGGCCCCGGCTGTGCGTGCCGCCGAAGGAACGCCCCCGGATGCGCGCGACGCCCTGGGCTGCCGCGCCCTCGCACTGGCCGGCCTTTTGAACGCCCAGCTCGGCGACGCCAAGCAGGCATCAGTCTACCTCGACAGGGCCGAGCGGATCGACTCCCGCTGTGGCGCGGCAGCGGCGGGCCGCGCCGTGCTGGCGCTCCGGGCGGGCCGGCTTTCGGAGGGAATCGCCGGATTGGAGCGTGCCGCGTCGCTCGACCCTCACCGGCCGGATACGTGGCGCCGGCTTGGGTCCGCCTATCTCGTCGCCGCGGCGCCCGAGCGGGCGGCCGAGTGCTACGAGCGTGAGGCGAGCCTTCGGCCTCGAAGCCCGCAGGCGCATGCGGACCTGGCCGAGGCGCTCGGCCGACTCGGCCGGTTCGACCGCGCGACCGCCGAGGCGGAGGAGGCCGGCGCCCTTGCGCCGGACCGGCCGGAGTTTGTCACGCTCGCCGCGATAAGCCGCGCCTCCTCTGCTCGCACCTCGGAGGAGTACGATGTCGCGGCGCGCGCGCTGCAAGCCGCGATCGACCGCTTTCCGGACATCCCCTACCTTCATGCGCTGCTGGCGGGCCTCCATGCTCGCTTCATCCAATTCTCCGCCGCGCGGCGGGAGGTCGAAATCTATCTCAGGAGCGCTCCGAGAGATTCAAACGGATGGCTGAATCTGGCCACGGTGTGCGAACGGCTCGGCGATCGGCCCGCGGCCTCGACAGCTATGGCGCGGTACCGCTGGATCGCGGATGCGGGCGCGGAGGCAACGCGCCTGAAGCAGCAGGCGGTGCTGCGACCTGCGGATCCGGCGCTGCTCCAGCGGCTGGCGGGCGCCATGGAGCGGAGCGGCCGTTATCGCGAGGCGGTGGCGGCCCTCACGCGTGCCGCGGAGCTCAAGCCGTACGACGCCGAGCTGCGCCGCCAGCTCACGGACACGCAGTCGGCCGCCGCAACGGCATCGAGCCTGGAGGACACGGCCCGGGCTCAGGCGGAAGAGCCGCATTGACCCGCGATCTCGGGCCTGCCCAAAACGGCGCCAGCGCGCGCCTGGACTCCGACGGCGGAACCGCCGGACCGGCCAGCCGGCGCAGCGCAGCGCGGCCGGGCCTGCTCGCGGCGCTGATGGCGGCGCCTCTGGGGGCGCTCATCATCGCGGCCGGCTGCAGGACCGAGCCTGACGTCAGGCCGCTGCCGCCGGAGCCGGCGCAGTCCGCGATCTCGTCCGCCTTCGCCGGCAGCGCGGCGTGCGCCGAGTGCCACGACTCCGAGTTCAAACGCCACCATTCAAGTGGGCACGCGGCGACCCTGCAGCCGGCAGGCATCGCCGCGAGCCGCGCAATGCCGGCCGTGGGCGCCATTCCCGGCACGCCTTACGCGATACGCAGCGCGGCCGGCAAGCTGCGCTTCGAGCTGGCCGACGATCCGGCGACCGGCGGCGAAATCCAGTACGCGATGGGCTCAGGCAAGACGGCGGTGACCTACATCGGGGAGATCGGGCCGGACCGGCTGACAGAGTTCCGGATGTCTTACGACCCGACGGACCGCGCCTGGTTCGTCACGCCCGGCCAGGTAGGAAGCGCGGACCTGAACACCGGCACAGTGTTCGAGAGGGGCATGGCGACGCGCTGCGTCCTCTGTCACGCGGATCGACTCGCGCCGGACTCGGCCGGTCCGGCATCCGGCGGGCTGGGAGTCGGCTGCGAATCCTGCCACGGCCCAGGGCGCGACCATATTGCGGCAGCCAGGGGCGGCCGGCTGGATCCCCTGCACATGGAGCGGATGGAGAGCTGGAGCGCCACGAGGATCGACGCGTTATGCGCGCGCTGCCACCGGTCAATGAACGACGTCGCGCTGGACCAGTTCGACGCGAGCAATACGGCGCGCTTTCAGCCCTACAGCCTGGAGCAGAGCCCCTGCTTCGTCAAGAGCGGCGGCAAGCTCTCCTGCGTTACGTGCCACGACCCGCACGCCGACGTCTCGACGGATCAGCGCGCCTACGAGCGGGCCTGCCTCGGCTGCCACAGCCGGGCGGCAAGCGAGCACGCCACGGTCTGCCCGGTCAACCCGCGCGACAAGTGCGTCGGCTGTCATATGCCGAAGCGCCCGATCTTCCCCGCCGCCCACGTCCCCCTGAAGATCTCAGACCACCTCATCTGGGCTTACAAGCGGTAGCTGGTTCCTGGCCTGGTTTCTGGTTCCTGGTTACGCGCCCACGATCGGGCGGTGTCGCCTGCAGGCACGAACTCCGATAAGTAAGACGTTTGCCAGGAACCAGGAATCAGGAACCGCTACTGGTCCTCCGCTTGCAGGTCGACGGTGCCGTTCTTTCGGAGCACGATAGTCTTGGTATCGCGGACAGCTTCGTTCAAGCCGGCGCGCTGATCGGGGTCGAACGTGTTTAGCTGGGGGCCGCGATGGTAGACCGCGCGGTAAACGCCCTCCCGGTGCGAGTCGCACGCGATCAGGATCGTCCGATCGCCTGTCTGCCGCACCTGGATCGGGTAGGATGCGGAGAACACCCGGAACTCATAGGTGGTTGGGTGCTGCTTGCCGGCGATCAGTATGGTTCCCTGACTCATGTTCTTTCCCATGCCAATCCAGCGCTTTGCGGTGGGGCAGACCAACTTGTCCGGGTCCGAGATGTACTTCGGCACGAGGTCTTCGGGTTTCCCCGGATCGCGGCCGTTGTGGTCCTTCTTGTAATGCGTCCACGCGACCTGGAACTCCGCGAGGTTCTTCTTACACTCTTCGATCTCCGCCTTCTGCTGGTCGATCTCCTTGCCGGCCACGCCGGCATCGGTCAGCCGGCGGAATCCGAACACGCCGATCGCGCAGAGCGCCACCAGGACTATAATCCCGACCAGGAGCTTCGGTCCCGCGTTGGGCTGAGCGCGCGGGCTCACAGGCACATCGGGGTTTGTCATTATTGCCGCCTTTGCATCCGCTGCTGCGGAGGTATTGAGATGAGGTGATCGACCATCTTGGCCGGAAAGGTCGACGCGAGAAACGCGGGCTTGGGCCGCATATGGCAG
This sequence comes from Chthonomonadaceae bacterium, assembly GCA_035295045.1. Classification (GTDB taxonomy): domain Bacteria; phylum Armatimonadota; class Chthonomonadetes; order Chthonomonadales; family Chthonomonadaceae; genus DATGJU01. Next base: position 983 of record DATGJU010000579.1, on the reverse strand, counting down.
ACTATACAGTTGGCGGTCCGGCTGACCGGGCAGACACGGCCCGGATTCGAAGGGCCGGCCACCTTGTGCGTCGCCGGTGCGCCCGGCCCCGAGGCGCCGTTATGGCAGCTCAGGCAGATCCGATCGTAGTAGCCGCGGTCCGTGGACGCGTCCGTGTGCGGATCGTGGCAGCGCAGGCAAGAGAGCGGCTCACCGTGCGACTCTCGGCACCGGCTCCGCAGCAGGCCGTATGGCTGGAAGCGGTGCGTCTGCTCGGCCATCGGGCTGTCGATATCGATCGACTGGACCGACCGGTGGCAGCGGCCGCACAGGTCGTTCAGCTTGCCCCCGCCCAGCGCGCCGAGCCGCTCCATGTGGATATCGCCCCGCGGGCCGGAGCGCATCGCCTCGACGTGCGCCTTGCCCGGACCGTGGCACGATTCACAGCCGACGCCAAAGAAGCCAGGCGGGCTCCGCGTCTCCTTCTCATAGAGTGCGTCGGCGTGGCATGTCAGGCACCGGCGGGACGAGTCCTCATCGTGAGTGCGGCCAAACGGCGTGTCGTCCGGCAGGCGGGCCTCCTGGCCGGGCGTTATCTCCCACTCGCGCTGGTGCGGGAAGTAGCTCATCCGGGCCTCCATGAGCTTCGTCCCGTCCACCACGGCCACGTAGGTCATGCCGGTCTTGCCGGAGCCCAGGGCGTAGTCGAGCGGATGCGTCTCCGGCGTCGGCGTCTGGCGGGAGATTGCCAGCCGGCCGCCAGGCGACTCCACCGCGTAGCCGGCCAGCGGGACTGGTCCGCCCGGTGGCGCGATCGGTCCGAGCGCTTCGCGCGTCGCGGCGTGCATAGTCTTCGCGTGGCGGCTGCCGGCCACCGATCTGCACTCCGCGGCATGGCACTGGGCGCAGGCCGCGTTGCCGACGAATCCGGCCGTGACGGCCAGTTTCGCCGGCTCGGGCGGCCTGGCGCCGTGGACGCAGCCGGCCAGCGCGAGAAGGCCGGC
>DATGJU010000578.1:0-12976 GCA_035295045.1 Chthonomonadaceae bacterium | reverse complement strand
CGACACTGCGCTGGAGCTGGTCAGTTTGGGTGGCGATCGTGTCCATGATGCTCTCGCCGAGGGCCAGCTTGCGCGCCTGCGCCTGCACCTCCGCGGGCGTGCCGCCGAGGAACAGCTTCTTGAAAATATCGGAGGCCTTGTCGTCCGGCGGGATGAGGACGCCTCCCGCGGTCCACGACAGGCTGCGCGACCCGCGCGCGGTGTTGACGCCCAGCGTGAGCGACGGGTAGCGCGTCAGGTGGCCGATGCGCTCCGCGACGAACTGGTCGAGCGAGATCGTGTTGCGGAAGCCGCCGCTGGAGGGGTGCGGGGCGGCCGTGAGGAAGCAGATGTCCGCCGGGTGTCCGCCGTCGACGTCCGGGTGCATCACCCCGCTCATGACGGTGAAGTCGTTGCGAAACTCCTTGATATGCTCCAGGTAGGGCGAGAGCGTGTAGTCGCGGCCGGCCTGATCCGCCGCCGGAAAGAACTTGTCCGGCAGGACGCCCAGGTTGTTGCAGATGCCCAGGAAGCGGCGCGGCGCGGCCGCCTCCGGGGATGCGTGCGCGAAGGCCGGCAGCATTGCATCGAGGAGCGGCAGGCCGAGCATGACACCGGCGCCGCGCAGGAAGTGGCGGCGGGAGAGCGCGATCGGCGTCGTGAAGTGGATCGATTTCATCTGCTTGGCTCCTTGCCCGCCCCTCACCCCCCGGCCGGCGCCCGTGGGACTGAAGTCCTCGGCTCGTGACTACCACATGTCCGCCTTCGCGGACGTACTGATCTTCTGGCCCGTGCAGCGTAAGCCTTCGGCTCGTGACTACCACATCGTCCGGTGGAACCCGGCCAATACGGGGTTATTGCCCTACACGGACTCCGCGCACGGCCTGTTACTTATTTCGAAACAGGTCACTCTCTATTATGGCGTGAATGATGGATTTTACCCCGTAGCCGCTCGGTTTCGCCTTGTCCAGGATGGCTTCGATCTTCGGGCGGTCGGCGAAATGGATCGGCGCGCCTGTCGCGTAGATGACAAGCTGGCGGACCAGGTTGCGCGCGATGCCGCGCTCGTCCTGCAGGAGCAGGCGCTTCAGGTCGCGGACGCCCTGGAACCTGCGGCCGTCCGGGAGCGTGCCGGAGGGATCTACCTTCTGTGCGTCGTGGAACGCGAACGCCTGGCCGTTCTTGCCGAATCCGGCGACTTTGGGGCCGGTGGTAGGACCGATCGCCCGGTAGCACTCGCGGTAGCCGCCGAACACGTCGAAGCTCTCCAGCGCGAAGCCGGCCGGGTCGATCTTGGCGTGGCAGGCGCTGCAGGTGGCCTGCGAGCGGTGCTTGGCGAGCTGCTCGCGGATGGTGGTCGCGCCGCGGATGTCCGGCTCAACGGCCGGGACCGAGGGCGGAGGCGGCGGGACCGTGAAGCCGAGAATCCGCTCGTTGATCCAGACTCCCCGGAGGACCGGCGAGGTGGTCGTACCGTTCGCGGTCACTTTGAGCACGCTGGCCTGGGTGAGCAGGCCGCCTCGCACCGAATCCCTGGGCAGCGCGACGCGCCGGATCGCCGAGCCCTCCACGCCGGGGATGCCGTAAAGCGTGGCGAGCCGGTCGTTGATCATTACGAAGTCGGACGCGACCAGGTTGCGGGCCGGCAGGTCGTTGCGGGCCAGCTCGCGGAAGAAGGCGCGCGTCTCGTCCACGGACGATTCGACGAGATAGTCGTCCAGATAGTAGTCGGAGTAGAGCTCCTCGTCCGGCGAGGTGTTGTCGGTCTTGCGCAGGTCGAGCCAGTAGTCGAGAAAGGCGTCGATGAACCGCTCGGCGCGCGGGTCGGCGAGCATCCGATCGGCCTGCGCCGAGAGCGTGGCGGTGGAGACGCTGGCGCGGGCTTGCGCGCTGGTTAGCGCAGCCGTTCGCCCCCCGGCACCCGATCCTGGGGGAGTTTTCGCGCGGGCGAGCGAAACGCGGTGCGCGGTTGGCCTGGGCGTGCGCCCCCCGGCTCTACCGCTTGCCTCCGCTTCGCGGCGCGGCAGAGAACACCCCGCCAATTCTGGGGGAGCCTTCGCGCGGGCGTGTGCGGTATGAGTCTCGGCTGCTGAGCTTTCCGATGTCGTGGCGATACTCTGCGCGGCCCGACGGTCCGGCCGCGAGTTCGAGGCGCGGCCGAAGGCCACGTTTGCGGCGCCGCCTGTGAGGGCGCCGCGGTCCGCCAGGGTGCGGAGGGTTCCGTCCGGCTCGGAGTTCCACAGGAAGTAGGAGAGGCGGCTGGCGAGCGCGTGATCGTCCAGCAGGCCCGGCCGCTCCTCCAGTGTTACGAAGCTGGGCGAGCAGAGGACAGCGGAGTAGGCGGTAATCATCGCGTCCGCGAAGTCGGAGCCGGCGGCTTTCGCGGTATGGAAGAGATTCAGGTAGGGCTGCACGTCGCCCGGCAGTGCCGGCCGGCGCAGCGCGCGGGTGACGAAGCCCCGGACCAGCCGCTCGGCGTCGGCATCCGGACTATTCGGCGTCACGGTGATCGCGCCGTTGTAGCCCTCCTTGACCGGCAGGTCGGCGAAGAGCAGCTTCTCGCCCGGGGTCGGCCACGAGTCGTAGATCGGTCCCTCGACCTCCAGCCACTGGAACGCGACGCCGGGCTGGCCGTCCTTCTGCGCGAGCGGGTTGTGCCAGTTGGGCGGGCGCGATCGGAAGAATCGGACCGCGTCCGGCTCGATCGTCTCGCCCTTGAGCAGCTCCACGTCCACCTCGCCGACCGTGGACTGCGGCCCGCAGTCCACGCTGCCGAGCTTGCGCAGGCGCTGCCCAAACGCGGCATAGAGGCTGATCGGCTCGTGCGTGCGGCCCGCGGAGACGTCGGTGCGGCTGGGGCGCCACCAGCGGCGCTCGTTTTCGGGGCCGGCCCAGAACGAGTGGGCACAGAGGCGCAGCTTGTAGCGGCCGGATATGGGCGCGCGAAATGCGGTGAACTTGGGCTGCAGCGGCTCGTAGGCGCTGGCGACGACTCCCATCGCCTCCTGATCGCGCCGGGCCGGGTCCGACGAGCTGACGATCCGCGCTGCGTTGTCCTTCAGCGCGTTGGGATCGACGGCGTCGGCTACGATGGGGAACGTGGCGCGCTCGGGGCTGCCGTTGAACTGGCTGAACTTGGCCAGCCCCGCAAAGGAGCGCTGGTCGTACGCATAGTAGCGGCGAACGGTTGTCGGCTGCCGTACGGATTGGTTAGCCAGCACCTCGCGCAGCGCGAAGTCGGCGGCGGCCAGGTAGCGGCTCATCTGCACGTGCGACACGTCCAGAGCCTCTCCGACTTTGTTGAATCGGTAGGCCACCCCGTCCTCCGGCAGCATGTCTCTGATCTGCAGCCAGGGCGCGTCCAACAGGTCCCGCAGCGTGTTCTCGTACTCGTAGCGGTTCATCCGACGCCATACGGCGCGGCCCTCGCGCCGCTCGCGCGCCTCGTCCGCCGCGGCGAGAGGCTGCTGCAGAGCTGCCAGGAACGCCTTGCGAGCGGCAGGCGTGGGCTGCGGCGCGGCCTTCGGCGGCATCTCGCCCGCGTCCACGCGATCGTAGAGTTTCACCCAGGCGGCGAAGTTGGCGGGATCGGCCGGGAGGAAAGGCTTGTCGGCCAGATCGAGACCGCCGCTGGCGCTCGATTTGCTGTGGCAGGCGAGACAGTTCTGCTTAAGGAAGGGCTGGATGGCGGCCGCGCCGCCTGCGATCGGCGATATCTTTGGGGCGGGCTTGCGCTTCGCCGGCGGGGCGTTGGTGAAGCCGACGGTCGCGGAGAGCAGGAGCAGGGAGCCGGTCCCTGCGGCGAGGAGCGCCACGGTCCAACGGCGGGGAGCGGGCCGCGAATTCGATCGATCGCCAGACGGCATATCGTAGATCCTCAGGTAAAACTCGGACGTGGCAAAGCGAACCGCGAACCGCGGCCTCTTGTGCGATTAGAGCGCGACAGGGCGCGAGATGTTTCAAGGAAACCGCGCGACGAGCTGCCAACGCGCCTCCGTTCGCGACTCAATAATATCACATGTGAGCGTGCCGTGCACAAGCGGCCGGCCTGCGCGCCTGCGGACAAACGGATCCGGCTGGAAGGTCGATCCTGCCTCGTCTTGCCGGGCCTGACACTGCCTTTCCTCTTTTCTTGCACGTACGCGACTAACAGGAAGTACGCTGAAAAGCAGGTATCGACAGTCGTTCTGTGCTATAAGCAGATACATGCTGCCGGCAGATACCGTCTGCTCAGGGCGCCGGCTATAACGTCGTGGGAGAACATCCGTGGCGCCATCAAACCCGCCAGATAGCGCGGCCCGCCTGATAAGCGAGATGCTAAAAGCCGAGTTCGACCGGCTCAAGCCGAAGACGATCGAGGAGGCTAACACAATCGCCCACTCGCTTCAGGACCGATACAACCGGATGCCACAGAACGAACTCGGCGGCCTCTCCCCGGAGCAGGTTACGGTGCTGCTCTCCCACGGTCTATTGGACTCTCCCGGCACGCTCGACGAATCGCTGACCGTCGAGGATCTGGCCGGGGTCCGGATGTTTCACAACGCCGCCTGCCTGTTGACCACGCTCAGGGAATTGGGTCCGACGAAGGCTACCGCGACCGGCGCGTTTAACCGAATGATCGCGGCCCGCATGTTCGAGCGGTTCCAGATAGACGAAAGCGACCGTCGGTATGTGACCACCTACAAGAGGATTATCAACCAGGGCGACGTGCCGCACCTCGAGCTACTGCGGCATCTCACCGTCGTCGCAGGGCTGGTGCTGTTCCGACACCGAGAGCTGAAGATCACGCGGCGTGGTGAAACGCTGCTGCAGCCCGCGCGGGCTGGCGAGCTGTTCGCGCTTTTGTTCCGCCGGATGTTCCAGAGGCTCAACCTTGCCGCCTTCGACGGCATGCCGGATGCGCCCATTGTTCAGCATCACATCGCCTTCGCACTCTACCAGATCGGCCGGCGGGCGAACGACTGGGTGAACGTCGACGACGTGGCACCGCACCTCTTTCTGCCGAGCGCGCTCCCGCTTCTTACGCCCAGGTTCGATGGCGATCCGGTCCCATCCTACGCCTATCTTCGCTACGTGCGCTGGCTTCGGGAGTTCGGCCTGGTAGAGGTTGAGAACGAATCGAGCTTTCGCGAGCCGAGACGGTTTCGCAAGACGGCGCTGTTCGACCGGTTCATCGCGTTCGATCTACCGCCGGCCGTTGGTTGAAACACGGTTGGAATCGGGGAATTACGGAACCATTCGCCCTCTCTGCTCGCGAGCCTGTTTGTGTTCCGTAACAATTTGCGATACCACAGTGTCGGGTGACCATTACGGGCGACCGGCCGGCGGCACAGGCCCGGTCAGCCGTTGCCGCGGTCGGATAAGGGAAACGCCCGGCTGGTCGACTAATAGTGTTCGCGGCGGAGGAGTCGGCAGTGGCGGCGACGACTTATATCGAGCGGCAGGTGGATCGGACGAACCGGAACCTGCTGCTGATCAATGGCGGATGCCTGGGAGCGCAGCTCTTGTTCTTCGGGCTGATGGTGGCGGGCGGCCTGCTCATCGCGGGCAGGATGCACGCCGGCGCGGGCGGCCTGTTCGGACCATCAGCGCCCGCGGACATGAGCCGCGCGGAGCGGATCCGGCCGGCCGACATCGCCGCGCCGGACAGGCTTGCGGCGCTGCTCGACCATGCCGTAACGCTGGACGATCCCGCCACGGACGACGTGCACTTCCCCGTTTTCGACTGGATGGGCCGCTCGCGCGGAGCCGGCAGCATGCATGCGCCCCCGACGTATCACCTCAGCCGCCTCGGCGGCGGCCACGTGCTGCTCATCCTCCCGGCCACGGCCACACCAGGAACGGAGTTCACCGGGGTGATCCGCAAGATCGCCGAGCAGGACCGCGGTCCTGCGACCGCCATGCTCATGTCGCGGCCGGGCAGTGGCCAGCTCGGGCCGTATATGCTGGACTGCCTGACGGCCCAGGCACATGCCCCGAAAGGCGCGCCCGTCGTGATGCACCCGGTCGGGAAGACGCCGGAGCAGTCCCCGGTGGTCCTCCTGATGACCGTGGCGTTGATCGGCGTGCCGGCACGGAACGTCGTCAAGGCGATCGGCCGGATGCGCAATCGGATGTCGCACCCCGTGTACAAGAAGCTGGCGGTCTACGGTCCGCCGCTGGAGGTGGCCTGGCACATCGACGCCGAGCGTGCCCAGGGCATCGAGCGGCTTTCGCCCGCGGAAATGACCGCCTCCTGGCTTCTGGCGCCGTCGCTGTTCGGGATCGAGGTCGTGAACCTGGACCACATCGTCTGGATGTTCGTGCGGATGACGCGGCTCAACCTGGTACCGGTGATAACCGGCCTCGGTATCATGGACCGCGAGGGGAAGGGCCATCCGATCTATGCCGGCGTCGCGCGGTCCGAGGAGATCATGGAGACGATCCGCAGGCGACGGCCATGGATCGTCACCGGCTACAACCGGGACCGGTTCGGCTACTACACGAAGAATCGAGCGGCCTTCGTCGCCGAGGTGGACGCGCGGCGCGCCGGCGGCAGGATTCCGTAGTCGGGCGCCAGTTCGCCCGTCACGGCTGAGCGAGATCCCAGGGGTTGACGACCGTTACCCCGGCAGCCGCGAAATGCGACGCGTTCCGCGTGGCGAGCGCACAGCCGTGAACGAGCGCCTGGGCAGCGATCAGCGAATCCATCGCCGGCATCGACATTCCGGCTTGATCCAGCCGGGCGGTCAATTCACCCCAATGCAGCATTGTATGTATATCGAGTATAAGGACGCGGCTCGCAAACCGCTTCAACAGGTCGCCTTGGAGCCACAATTGGAGCAGCTCCTTGCGCGGCGAATGCGGCAGCCGTGCCACTCCCTTGCGGATCTCGCCTATCGTGACGACACTTAGGTAGATGTCGGATGGATCAAGCGAGTCGATCCATCCGACGACATGGGCGTTCGGCCTCTTTGCCACAAGTTCTGAGATAACATTCGTGTCGAGGATGACCATCATAGCTCAACGTCATCACGCAAAGGGCTATTGTCGCGAGACAGGTCTAGATCCGCACCGCATAAAGGCGAATTCCGAAAGAATTCAGATACCCGGGTATTTGGTACGTTAAGCTTGCGGTACTCCTCAATGGAGAGCACCACCGCTGTGTCCTTACCTCTCCGCGTGATTACCTGTGGTCCATGCGCAATGGCCTCATCCACTACCTCGCTCAACCGGTTCTTAGCGACCTGCAATTGCCATCTTGTTGCCACATCAACCCTCCTGGCTAGACTGTCTAGATTATAGCACGGAGCCAGGTTCTTTCCTAAGCCAGGTCTGAGCAATGAGCCTTGGCAGAGGTGAGACGCCGCCAGCCTCACGCGGCCCGGCGGCATCTGTTCAAGCGAACCCCGCTGTTCGCCGTAGCAGAATGGGTCGCCACGCAACGGCTGCGGGCCGGATCGTGGTGGTATCAAGCACTCTGCTTCGTGAGCGTAATCGTTCCGGTGTCCGTCGTGCCGTCGGCGTGGTGGAGCGTAACGCTCATCGTAACGCTGGTAGGCGTGGAAGGGCCGCCAAAATCGATACTGGTCACGTTCGCGGACACATTGGTCGCAGTTCCCGAAAACTGCCCGGACGTATCGATCGTGAGCGTAACCGTTGCCGACTGGCCGGCTGGACCGGCGACATGTATCCCGTTCGAATCGAATGTGCCCGTCAGGGGCGCCTGCGACCCCGCGAAACCGAACTTGCCGCCGCTCAGTGCGATTGTGACGGATGCGGTATGCGTCACACTGTTCACCGCGATGACCATCATCGAAGTGCCGTTCGTTCCGTCGATATCGCTCCAGTTTCCGCTCCAGTTTCCTGCGTAGGAGGTCGCAAACCGGGTCGCCGCGGGAACGGAGCTCCCGCCTCCGCAGCCCGTCAGCATGATTGCGCCGATCAGTGCCAGGAGCGCGATGAGTATCTGCGCCGCGATCCGCGAACGGTGTAAAACTGCCAAGTGCACCATTTTCCAATGCCTCCTTGCGGCAGGGCCGCCAATGTGGACCGTTTCGCCTGGCCCGCGCTACAGTATGCGGCGCACAGGGCCCGGCCGTCCGATTTCTAGAAGTTGATGGTAACTGTCCCGGTCCTGCCCTGGGAGGCGTTCCGTACGTTTTGCCTGACGATAGGCGCCTGGGAGACATCAACGCATGATTGCCCGTACGCCAAGATTCCGATGAGGTCGTTGCCCAGGTTAACGAATCCGCTATTCGCGTAGGGCGTGGTGAGATCGGATGTTCCATCAAGGTCTGAAGCCGTAAACACGGGCGCTCCTCGCATAATTGCGGCTTCGCTGACGGAACCAAAGAAACGGCCAGTATCGTCGGACAAGCTGAATTGCTTGGCTCCAGGGACGTTCGTAAACGTGAAGAAGACTGCCGCGGTGAAGGCGGTAGTATCGCTCGCTGGAGGAGGAAAGTTCTCCAGGTAAAGCGTTCCGGCCATGATCTGCGTTGGCGCCGTCGCGGAGAGCGTGACCATTGCGCTTGCGGTCCCGATCGTCCGGCGGGACCCGTTCGCGGCGACCTGGACGGCGGTTACGGCGACGGTAATCGGGCTCGTATCCGAGGGAGTGGTGGCCAGGTCGACAGTGGCCGACGGCGACTCGAAGCTGCGGCCGGTGTTGCTCCCCCCGTCCGAGAGGACGGCGAACGTCGCCGTCGTGGACCAGGCGTACAGGATCGTGCCGGTGACTCCTGGCGGGATCGTCGCGGTAAACGACTGGTGCGCGCCGGGAGCGATGGTCGGCGCCTTGGGGCTGATCGCCACGTCCGGCTGGAAAAGCGTGAGGGTCCAGCGATCGGCGTTGGCGGCCGTTTCGAGGTCAGTGAGCGTCGCGGCGATGTCGCCCGCGCCCAGTCCGATCTGGACGGCGTTCAGCACGGAGAGCAGCATCTTGAGGAACAGCGTGAGCTGCTTGGCGGCGAGGCCCTGCGAGGCCAGCAACGCCTGCTGCTCCTGCGCGGTTGCCAGCACTTTCGAGAGCGCCGCACGCATCTTGTTCGCCGCGATGTCGTTGCCGGCGGTCTCCTGAAGAAGCGCAATCATCGAGAGGCCGATCCCACCCTTGGCCGCCTGCTGCAGGAGCTGGCGCACCGGAAGGTCTGGAATGGCCTGGATCGCGGCGATGGACGCATTCACTTGCGAGTCCAGCAGCGGCGTCGCGCCGAAGCCCAGCATCTCCAGCGCCTCCACGATGAAGAGGTCCTGCAGAAAGGACTGAAGGTTGAGCGCGTCGCGCGTCGTCTGCCAGCCGGCGGTCTCCTTGGCGTATCTCGGCTCGCCGAAGAAGGACGGGTCGGCATTGTTCGTGTCCGCCGATCCGAGCACGACCACCTCGTAGAAGGTCTTGGACGCTCCCGGCTGCATCGTGAGCGGAATCGTGTTGGTAGAGACGGGCGCAAAGGGCGTCTGCCCTCCGAAGAGCGACGTGATCGCCGCATTGAGGCTCAGGTTTCCGGTCGGGCCGAGCGGTACCGGGCTGCCGACTGGGACTGCGAGCGGATAGGTCGTCAGCACGCCCGCCGTGCTCTGCTCGCCTGTGCGATAGAGCAGCACCTGGCAGCGCCGCCGCTTGTGGTTGGTCGCGAGCACGCCGACGATATTGGTGCTGGAGGTGTCCTGGAGGAGTTCGAGGCCGTCGATTATTCCGGTCTGGTCAATGGAGATCTCAGGCAGCACCACGGCGGCTCGCGAGATCCGGGGAGAGGCACTATCCGCAGATTTCGCGGACGGCGCGTGTGAGTACGACGCCGGCAGAGGCGTGGCCGTTGCGACGGCGCGGGAGACCGTCTGGGAGGCCGGCGATCCTGTAGAGCGGCCGAAGCCCTGGACGATCGTGTTGTAGGCGGTCTGGAGGGCGGCGGCGACCTGGGCGTCGCCGTTCTCCAGCGCGAACGGATCGGCGGCGATGCGCGCGGCGATCACGGCCGTGAGGGGCGCGGTCACGGCATGGATCTGCAGTGCGCCGAGCAGGTCGCGCTTGCTCGCCAGGGGGACGGTGTAGCCGCCGAGTGCGAAGTAGAGCAGCGCGACGGCCTGCGCCTGCGCGTCGAGCACATTTGTGGACGAGGACGGATCGAGGAAGCCGAACATTACGCCGCGGCCGGAGGTGTGCGTGACGATCACGAGAACCGGCGCCGCCGTCCCGGTGGTGGCCGTGAACGTGCCGTCCGCCCCTAGCGTCTTGGCCGCGACGCTGTTGCCGACGGTGAGCTGCGCAGGCGCGAGCGACGAGCCGGGCGGCAGCCTGAGCGAGCCGCGCGTGGTAACGAGCTTCCCGCCTCCTCCGCCCGCCGCGCCTCCACCTCCGCCGCAGCCCTCGAGCAGCAGGGCCGCCGCGGCGGCGCCGATGGCCGAGACCAGGAACTGCCTCCGATCGAAAGCCTTCGATGCGTCCATCATAGTATCACTCCCACCAGCGACGATGTGCCGAACGCGCAATCGTCAAGCGATCGTTTGCGACACTATAACAGAGCGGGCATTAGCAGGGCATTAGCAGGATCGGTTCCCCGGGGCAGCGCGGCGGCGGGAGGAAAGCCTGTCCGAATCGCGGAACTTGCTGGATACGTGATCCATAGGTTTGGCGGCATGCGAGTTGGCGGAGGGTCGAGCGGTCCAGATGGAAGCCGAGCGATGGCGGTTGGAGATACTCGGCCGCGTCGTCGCTTGCCGGGGCGCCGAGACGGTCGATCGCTTCCGCGACCGACGCGTGCTGCTCATCCTCGCCGTGCTCTCCATGGAGCCGCACGGTACGCTGCCGCGCGCCCAGTTGATCGAGCGCCTGTGGCCCGGCGAGGAGTCGGACGCAGCTCGCAATCGCTTCCGCGTGAGCCTGCACCACCTGCGCCGCCAGTTCGAATCCTCGCCGGACGCGGCGAACAGCGTGATTCGGGCGACGAACACAGCCGTGGCACTGGCGCCGGGCGCGGTTTCGTGCGACGCAGCGGAATTCGCGGCTGCGGTCCGGGCCGCGGATGCGGTGTCCGATAAGGAGGAGCGGGCCGGCTGTATCGAGCGCGCCGTCGCGATCTACCAGGGCGACCTGCTGCCGGAGTTCGAGGACGCCTGGGTAGAGGAGACGCGCGCCGAGCTATCCGCGGCGCACTTTCGCGCTCTCCGCGATCTGGCGCGGCTGCTGCTGGAGCTACCGGGCGGTCCGGAGCGGGCGATCACGTATGCGCGGCGGGCCGTCGCCGCGGAGCCGTACGATGAGGAGGCGCACTGCGACCTGATCCGCGCCTGTGGCGGCGCTGGCCGCTTTTCCGAGGCGCTGCGAGCCTACGATGCGCTCGAGGCGCTGCTCGATCGGGACCTGGGCGCGAAGCCCTCTCCCTCGGCGCGCCGCCTCGCGGAGATGCTGCGAAGCCGGCTCGGCCACGGCGTCAAGCCGGCGCCCAGCTCGTCGGGCGATCGGCAGGTTCCGGCAGGTCCGCTCCTGAGCGGAGAGACGGCCGGCGCGATGGATCCGGGCGACGCGGCCGCGCCGGCGCCCGGCGCCGCGCCGGGTCCGCCGGTGGCCCGGCGCGAGCAGGACGGCGCGGTCCTCGATCAACCCCGCGACGCGTCATCGGGCGGAGCCCGGGACAGCGCGCACGGCCGGCCGGCCGTGCGTCCGCGGCTGCCCGTCCCGCTCACGCGCTTCTTTGGCCGCGCTGCCGAGCTGCAGGCGCTCGACGCCCTCCTCGCCGGGCCGGACCGCGCCCGCCTGGTGACCCTCATCGGTCCCGGCGGAATTGGTAAGTCGCGGCTCGCGCTCGAGGCGGCGCACCGGCTGGCCGGACGGTTTGCCGGCCGTGTCTACTGCGTGCCGCTGGCCGACGTCTTCGCTGCATCTCAGGCGCCCGATTCGCTAGTCAAGGCGCTCGGCCAGGCGCCGGACCCGGCGTCGGACGCGATTTCCCAGGCGCTGGACACGCTTGCCGCCGGCCCGACGCTGCTCGTCCTCGACAACCTCGAGCAGCTTCTCCCCGATCTGAAGGACCTCATTCTTCACCTGCTCGAGGCGCTGCCCGAGCTCCAGTGCCTGGCGACTTCGCGCAGCGCTGTCGGCGTCGACGGGGAGCACGAGGTCGCGGTCCCTCCGCTCGACCCGCCGGACCGGATCGATCGGAGCCTGTCCCTCGACGCGGCGCCCTCGGTCGCGCTCTTCCTGGACCGCGCGCGCGCCGCCCGTCACGGCTTCGCGCTGACGCAGCGCAATCGTGCCGACGTCGCGACGCTCTGCGCGACGCTCGGCGGCCTGCCCCTGGCGCTGGAGCTGGCCGGAGCGCGGGCAGGCACCATGACGGTCCGCGAGATGTGCGCCGAGATCGACCGGATGCTCGAGTGGCTCGTGGACGGGCGCGGGTCCAAGGGCGCGCGCCATCAGTCGCTTCGGGCGGCGATCCAGTGGAGCTATCGGGTGCTCACGCCGCGCCTTCAGCGGCTGCTGGACTCCACGGGCTGCTTCGTCGGGGGATTCACGGTCGCCGCGGCGCTGGCGCTGGCCGGTGACCCGGACGAGTCCATCGCGGATATGCGGACGAGCCTTCAGCGGCTCGCCGCGGTCTCGCTCATCAGGGCAGTCGAGGACGACGACGGCTATACGCGGTTCCATCTGCTGGATACGATTCGCGCGTTCGCGCTGGAGCGGCTGACGCTGGAGGGCCGCGAGGAGGAGGCGCGCCGCCGCCATCTTCGCTGGGCGCTCGACTATGCCGAGGAGTCGCGCGCAGACGACGGCCGGCGGCTCGCGCGGGAAGAGGCGAACGTTCGGGCAGCGCTGGACTACGGACTGGCCGGGCCGCCGGACGCGCGGGACGAGGCCGTCCGACTCGCGCTCGCGCTGGTGGATCACTGGCGGACGCGCGGCTCGGCGGCGGAGGGCTGCGCCTGCCTGGAGCGGATCGTGGCGCTCGACCTGCCGGGCCAGGCGGCGCGGGAAGCGTTTGCCGGTCTGGCGGCGCTGCGAATCGCGGTGGGCGAGCTG